>JBASZP010000174.1:0-6382 GCA_049660965.1 Daejeonella sp.
AAAATTAAAAATTTATATGTAGCTCCTGCTAATCCTAATTCTTACGTTTACACAAACTTTTTTATACCCTCAATCGGAAACCTGCATTACACCAAATGCGACAGAATAGTTACCTCGCAAAGCATAGGATTATAAATTTAAGCAGTAAATTGCAGACTGTATATGCTAAAATTCATACTAAAAACAGGCTATTCTTTATTTCTGGCCATCCTGGCAGGATGCCTGTTCTTAGCCACTGTTTCAAAAGCACAGCAATTTGAGTTTACCGGTAAACGCAAAAAGGAGATTATTCCCTTTAAAATGATTAAAAATCTGATGGTTATTCCCCTGACCATTAACGGGAAAGGCCCGTATAACTTTATTTTAGATACCGGAGTAGGCCTTTTTATCATTACCGACCATTCCTTAATAGATACCTTACAGATAAAAAACATCAGGAGCATTAAGATTGCAGGCTTTGGCGAAGGTGCCGATATCAGCGCTTTTGTAACCCCGGCTGTTGAAGTGGAAATTGCAAGTGCCAAAGCCAAGTCCATGCCCGCCGCCATTCTGAAAGAAGATATATTTGGCCTTTCAAACTTTGCAGGGATGCCCGTACACGGTTTAATAGGCTTTGAATTTTTTAACAGCTTTATTGTACGCATCAGCTACCTGCAAAATACCCTGACCATTTACCGTCCTGAAACAGCGTTTGTGCCCCGAAAAGGCACACGCATACCCATTACTATTGAAGAAAGAAAGCCCTATGTTATTTGCGATCTGACATTAAGTGATGGCTTGAAAACACCTGTAAAATTGATTATTGATACCGGCGCAGGGCATCCTGTTTCCTTAGAAACAAACCTGGGAATGCCTTTTGAAGTCCCACCAATAAACATTGCCGGAAATTTGGGTGTTGGATTATCAGGCCCCATTACCGGATACATTGGCCGCATACCTTCCATTAAACTCGGTAAATATTCATTAAACAATGTCATTGCCGCTTTCCCTAATTATAAAGATGTAGCCGCCAAAGTAATATCCATAAACAGGAATGGGAATTTAGGTAATACCATTTTAAAACGTTTTAATGTGGTTTTCGATTACAGCAGGCAGGTGATGTACTTAAAACCCTCATCCTTATTAAAAGAACCCTTTGAACATGATATGAGCGGAATGGAACTCACTTCAGCAGGCGCAGATTTTAAACGAGTTATTGTTAACAGGATAGAACCTTTTTCACCCGCAGAAGATGCAGGAATTATGAAAGATGATGAAATCTTATCCATTAACTTAAAACCTGTTGCTGATATGACGCTCGAAGAAATTAACAACCTCCTCCGCTCCAAAAATGATCGCAGCTTCGTGATAGAGATTGGCAGAGAGAAGAAAAAACAATCCTTCCGGGTTATTTTAACTTTGCAAAGAAGAATATAACATTCCCTAAACCTCCTTTAATCTCCAAACAATTGTAAATTTTGTTTGAGCTTAATGGCTACCCTTCAATAAACTTTCCTGGTATAGAAGCGAACATCTTCTTATTAAAAAGGAAAGATCAATGACCACTTTTTCCGCTTTGATTATAAACAGTTGTTAATCTTCATCATTAAAATTAGATGAAAGATTGTTTGATTTATTTAAAAAAACAATACCATAAGCAAAAACAAATGAAAGAGTATTGGGTTATCTAACAAAGTACATTAAATAGATCTTTTTAAACATTCATCTTAAAAAAACAATTATGAAGTATTCTCTAATTAAGAAAACCATTGTATTTTCGTTAATATCTGTGTTTGGCTTTACTGTCCTCTTAAATGCACAGGATACAACAAATACAACGATGAACTCGTCAGCAAAAATATTTGGTGGCAGAGCACAGTTCAGAACCTGGTCCATAGGTCTTAACGCGGGCGTTCTAAGCCCCGTAGTACTTACCGGCGGTTCAAACGATTTTACTAACTGGGATATGAACCTTGGTTATGGTGCAACCCTGCGAAAACAACTGGGTAATACCTTTGGTTTGGAGCTCTCGTTCCTGAGAGGTAAATTTTCCGGAAACAATACTAAAGCAGCAGGTATTGGCGGAGAACAATTTGATCGTAAATCATTTCAAACAGACTTAGCCTACTCCGGGGCATTATTGGGAACTGTAAATGTGGGTTCGGTTAACTTCCTTAAAAGAACCAATGCTGTTAATTTTCTAGTTAAGGCAGGTTACGGTATTGCCGGGTATTCTTATACCTATACTACAGCTGATAACACCATCACAAATTTTAAAGGAACTTATGGTGATGATAAAAATAAGCAATACATTAATGAACAGTTTATTCCCGTAGGAGTAGGGCTTAAGTTCAGGATTTCAGACCGTCTTAGCTTTAATTTAGGGTATAATATGTATTTCTTAGATAGCGATAACTTAGACGGTACCTATGCTAAAGGTACATCTAAGGATAAATTTTCATACGGATATGGTGGACTGGAATTTTCTTTAGGTTCTTCTACAAAACCAAATTTAGACTGGGTTAACCCTGTGGCTTTGATGTATGATGAATTAAAAGACCCTGCCTTGCGCCAGGATGTAGAAGCCTTAAAAGGACGTGTATCTACCATTGAAACAACCGTTAATGACCTGTTTAAAGATAGTGATGGTGATGGGGTTGCAGATAAGCTGGATAAATGCCCTAATACCGAAGCTGATCTTAAAGTAGATGGTTCCGGTTGCCCTTTAGATGTGGATGCTGATGGTATTCCGGATTCAAAAGATAGCTGCCCTACAGAAAAAGGCACAGCAGAAAGCAATGGCTGTCCGGCAGTAACAACATCCGCTAACATTGAAAATACAGGCAACAGGATCCAGTTTGATTTTAACTCTGTAGTAATCAGAACCTCTTCTTATCCGGCATTAGACAAATTAGCTGCTGATCTGAAAGCCAGCCGTTCAGCCAAAATTCAGTTAGATGGCCACGCCTCCGAAGAAGGGACCGAACAATACAATATGCAACTATCCAAAGACAGGGCTAATTCAGTTAAAATCTATTTAGTTAATGCAGGCGTTAAGTCCTCCAAAATTGCTACAAAAGGCTATGGCGAAAGCCGCCCTATTGCTTCAAATGCAACAGAAGAAGGACGTTCTCAAAACCGTCGTGTAGAATTCAGAAGAAAATAAACAATGGTGCCATTTGGTGTGAACCAGATTAATATTGTAAAAAGAGCTCCGCTAATTAGCCGGGCTCTTTTTTTATTTCTAAATTTGGTGTGTGATGTACTTTTTCAGGAAAAAAGATCCCAGCAGACCTAAAAACTTCAATCTTAAAGTAATGCATTATATTAATGCAATAGCTATTAGTATGTTTTTACTGGGGATACTATATAAACTCATAGATTGGCTTATACTTAGCAGATGAAAAAAATTATTTACACTCAACAAGCGCCAGCCCCAATAGGTCCCTACAGCCAAGCAGTTATTGCCGGGAATATGCTGTATGTTTCCGGGCAAATTGCAATAAACCCTTTAAATAATAAATTGATTGACGGCGATATTGAACAGGAAACAGCTCAGGTAATGGAAAATATAAGCCAGCTTTTAAACCAGGCAGGCTATACCTTTAATAATATTGTAAAAACCACTATCTTTTTAAGCAGCATGCAACATTTTGAGCAGGTAAATAAAGTTTACGGGTCATATTTTACTTCAGATTTCCCGGCCCGGGAAACAGTTGCAGTCTCAGGTTTACCCAAAAATGTGAATGTTGAAATCTCTGTAACCGCATACAAAAACTAAGTTTTGAATTCAGGAAGGCTTAAATATTTTTTAGCAGCATTATCTTCTGTTGCTATATGGGGATTCTTTTCTATTCCCTTACGGGATTTAAAAGCTTATTCATCAGAGGATATTCTTCATTACCGGATATTTACTTCTTTGTTCATCACCTGGCTGGTAATAGGAGTATTTCGCGTAAGTAAAATTAAAGCCGATATAACTTATTTAAAATCCAAAACACCAACAGATAGAAAAAAAATACTCTGGCTAATATTACTTGCCGGTATTCTGTTAACCGGAAATTGGTTTTCCTTTATTTATGCTGTTAATCATGTCAGTTTAAAATCTGCCGCCTTTGCTTATATGGTTTGCCCCTTAATTACAGCTATTGGTGGTTTTTTAATACTAAAAGAACAGTTATCAGCCATCAAATTAGTTTCAATAGGAATTGCTGTAATCAGTATTTTAATGTTAGCCCGGGGCTCATTAACAGATGTTCTATGGTCGGTTTTTATTGCGGTGTTATATGCCTTTTATTTAATTATACAACGTGTAATTACTACTCTGGATAAGTTTAATATGCTCGGCGTGCAATTAGTAATTTCTACAATCCTAATGCTTCCGCTGTTTATTTATCATTTTCAGTCTTTCCCTACAGATTTATATTTTTGGATTCATATTCTGATTATTTCTGTTTTCTTTACCATTATCCCTTTGTTTTTGAGCTTATACGCACTCATTGGTATGCCATCCTCTACCTTAGCCATTATTATTTATATCAATCCAATTGTTGCCTTTGCAGTTGCATTTTTCTATTTTGATGCGAACATTAGCTTGCATGAAGTTTATGCATATTCTTTACTTATTGCAGCGGTTATAATTTTTAATAGCGCTATTATTACTGATATTTTTAGCTCAAAATTCAAAGCTAAAAAAGCAGAAAACATTCAGGTAAATTAAATTGGCAGAGTATAACTTAAAAACACCCATTGAATATTTAAAAGGTGTAGGCACCCAACGGGCAGATATACTTAAAAAAGAACTGGGAATTTTTACCTTTAATGATCTGCTGCAACACTATCCTTTCCGTTATATAGACCGTACCCGCTTTTATAAAATTAAAGAACTTAACGGAGATCTGCCATCAGTGCAAATACTCGGGCGAATTATCTCTAAAGAAATCATAGGCGAAAAAAATACCAAACGGCTTGTAACTAAATTAAAAGATGAAACAGGAATCATTGAATTAGTTTGGTTTCAGAGCATCCGCTGGATGGAAAAGATTATTCAGCCAGGGTCTGTTATTATTGTTTTTGGCAAACCATCCGTTTTTAAAGGGCGTATTTCAATATCTCATCCCGAAATAGAATTATATAAACCAAACGCAGCCACACAGGGAAATTTAACCCTTCAACCCGTTTACACTTCAACAGAAAAATTAAAACAATTCTCACTTGATAGTAAAGGAATTCAACGCTTACAGGCACACCTGATTGATACAATTATCCATCAGGTTGAAGAAACTTTTCCTGATTACCTATTGAATCAGCATAATTTAATCAGCAGACAAAAAGCAGTTTATAATATTCATTTTCCGGCAGATACTCAACTGTTACAAATGGCCACAAGCCGTTTAAAATTCGAAGAACTGTTTTTCATTCAGCTTAAGCTTTTAAAGAATAAACTCCTTCGCAATCAAAAATTCAAAGGCGCAATCTTCGATAAACTTGGCGATAATTTCAATACATTTTATACCGAGAAATTACCTTTTGAACTTACTGATGCCCAGAAAAAAGTGATCAAAGAAATCCGGCTGGATACCCAACGCGGTATTCAAATGAACCGCTTATTACAAGGCGATGTTGGAAGCGGAAAGACCGTAGTAGCTTTAATGATTATGCTGATAGCCATTGATAATGGTTATCAGGCCTGTATTATGGCCCCAACAGAAATTTTAGCCCGCCAGCATTATTATTCTATTAAACAACTCGTTGTTGATGATGATTTTATTAAGGTAGAGCTGTTAACTGGTTCTACTCCTAAAAAAAGCCGTAAGATTTTGCATGAACAATTGGAAGACGGCAGTATTCATATTTTAATAGGTACACACGCTCTGATTGAAGATGCGGTAAAATTTAAAAACCTGGGTTTTGTGGTTATTGATGAACAGCACCGTTTTGGTGTAGAACAACGGGCTAAATTATGGCGTAAGAATACTATCCCGCCACATGTTTTAGTCATGACGGCAACACCAATTCCCAGAACCTTAGCCATGACTTTATATGGTGATCTGGATATTTCAATCATTGATGAACTTCCCGCAGGAAGAATACCCATCAAAACTATACACTTATATCACAGTCAGCGCTTAAGAATGTTTGGTTTTATGCGCCAGGAAATTGCCAAAGGCAGACAGGTTTATATTGTTTATCCTTTAATAAAAGAAAGTGAAAAGCTTGACCTCCTTTATTTGGAAGCAGGAATTGAGAATATAGCTGATGAATTTCCTCTACCTGAATATCGCATTAGTATTGTCCATGGAAAACTCTCTTCAAAGGATAAAGAATTTGAAATGCACCGTTTTGTAAAAGGCGAAACACAAATTATGGTGGCCACAACTGTCATTGAAGTAGGGGTAAACAT
>JBASZP010000175.1:0-2039 GCA_049660965.1 Daejeonella sp.
GACTTAACGAGTTTCTACTCAAAACAACTCCCAAATTTGGCAAACCACTTTGGTATCCGAATTTAAAATTTTGATCTTGATTTCCTCCTAAGTCTGCCCAACCAAAACACTCCGAACCTATATGTAAATATGGATCTGGCAAAATGGCTTGATATCCATTAAAATTAATAGGTACATCAAAAGTTTTTTCTTTGAAAGCATCTATTAATTGTGGCGGATTGTCGGTAGATGGCTTTAACATAATAGCTTCTATCAAAATTATAGAAACTATAGAATAGCTCAAAAAGTTAGATTTAAAACGATCATGTATTCCTGCGAGTTTCGTAAAGACAAATGGGAGAGCAATCAAATTGACAGCAAAAAAACTAACCCACGCTAAGCGGCCTACAGCTCTGAACTGTTTGAAAGGTCCTGCATATGATAACAACCATTCTAATCCTGAAATAATAAAAGGAAATCCAAAAGATGCCAATGCTGAAAGCAAAAATATCCAGCCAAGTTTTGCATTGATGCCCGATTTAGGATGAATAATTTGCCCAATTTTTTTATAAGCTCTTGCAGATCTGAAAATAAGAATAATAACACTTAAAGCTGCCACCAATCCCATATAATTCAAGCCTTCACGCTGATTTATCGTCCGAATTTTAAATATATTTTCATCAATAAAATGAAAAAGTGGCAATTTATAGCTGAAAAACAATGTCTCCCAAGTGGCAGTGTATGAAAAAAATCCCCAAGGGTCACTTGGCCTATCATGCACAGGATAGATATAATTTGAGATGACAAACAAAAAAATAAATGGCACAACCACTTGTAATAGTAAGGCACCAAAACTAGATTTCCAATCCTTAACAATTACAAAAGTTAAAAAAATAGCCAAGATGCAAGTCATAGAGATGGCTAAAAAATGATACATATGGATCATTCCTGCAAAAAAAGAAATCGTTCCTATCCATAAATTCGTCTTTTTATGAGCATCATTTTGCCAAATCCGAATCCAAAAATAAAATATCCAAGGCAAAAAAGAGAATGCCATAGAATAATGACTTTCCAATCTTAAAATATGTGGCTGAAGTAGCATAATTCCTGCTGAAGTAGCAATTGCCAAATCCAAACGAACCTTGAGTAATTTTAAGCTATAGAAAAAACCTAAACCGCCACCAATAATGCCCAAGAAAACAACCCAATTATGAATTGCAATTAATCCAGAAGTACTGATAGGAAAAATTTGATAAATGGCCTTAACAAGATTTGACAAGATAGGTTGATTGTCTGTGAAAACGACATTTTCGCCAAAAGGATAATTCATTCCATCAAATTTCCAATAATTTTTATCGTATTTGATGTGGTATAGATAGGTAAAGTAATTTTTCATGCCGTCACCAGCCGCTGGTAATAATCGGCTTGGATGTACAAAAAAATCATAAAAAGTGGCAATAAATACCGCTGATAGCGATGCTAAAGCCAATACGAATTCTTTAATTTTTGAAATTTCCTGTGAAGCCATCAAATTCCTTTCTTTTTAAAACTTAACCACTGATACACCTTCGAATTCGCCAATGACTTTGTCCTTATATTTTGAGAATTCTTCCGAATCTAATTCAGCAGTGACGATCAACATATATGATGCTCCACGCGAGATGGCACTTTCGGCTGTTGTACCAAAAAGTTTGGTCCAGCCAGGATTATTAGCATAATACAAAGTAATATTAGTACTACCATCAGATGGACTGTAAATAAGTTGATGTCTATCAATACCCAATGATCTTAGATATGGCTCAATTTTGAAAAATCCTGGAGGTGGACTAGAATTCCAACCACCATGATAACGCCGATTATAAAATTGCGCCGATGTATCTTCAGCCGTCATTGCGAATAAAACAATACTTGCCGCCATGAAATACCTTAGGTGGATCGGCTTAAGTTTTTGCTCTAAAATATGAAAAAAACCAATGCTTAAGATGATTGGAAAGATAAACATATTCACAAAATAATAATCATGAACATCAAAAACAGCAAAAAAAGCTACATAATATACC
>JBASZP010000176.1:0-1730 GCA_049660965.1 Daejeonella sp.
GTGTACACTGGCACCAAAGGACTGGCCGGAGGCCCTGATTTTATTGGGGAAAATTTCTGAAATGAAAACCCAGATTACTGCACCCTGCCCTATTGCATGAGCGGCAATAAAAAGCAATAAAAAAAACATAAGTAATACAGCGCTTGCATGAAATGCAAAACATATTGCTACCATAGCAAGGCTGAGTATATAACCAACCGAACCTATCAGCATTAATTTTTTTCTGCCCAGTCTGTCTATCAAATAAAGGCCAACAAATGTGAAAATTAAATTGGTGCCGCCAATGGCAATTGAATTTAAGAGAGAATCCTTTGCGCCCAATCCAATTTTAGATAATATCTCAGGAGCATAATATAAAATGAAATTGATGCCCGAAAGCTGGTTGAAAAATGCAATTAAAAAAGCCAGCGAAATAATTACTTTGTGTTTGGTACTAAAAAAGGCTGCCCCTTTTTTTCCTGCCGGTGATTCATGCTCATTGCTTTTTATTATAGATGCTATCTCTGCATCCGCATCTTCTACACCTATAAGTTGTAATGTTTCTTTTGCTTTTACCAGGTCATTTTTTTTAGTAACCAACCAACGGGGACTTTCCGGAACACTCATTACCATCACCGTATAAATAATGGAAGGGATAGCCATTACACCCAGCATCCACCGCCAATCGTTAATACCACCCATACCTTGTAAAAAGTAATTGGAAAGAAAAGCAATCAATATCCCAAATACAATATTGAATTGATACATAGCACCGAGTTTGCCCCTTGTTGCTGGTGTTGAAATTTCAGAAATATAAGTAGGCGCCACTACAGAAGAAACACCAATCCCTATACCGCCAATAAAACCAAAAAACGAAAATGTATAAGGGTCTTGTGCCAGCGCAGAACCTAAAGAAGATAGGGCAAACAATATCCCTATCCAGAACAATACTTTTTTCCGACCATATTTTTCTGTAGGGATGCCGCCGAAAATGGAGCCCGCCAATGTACCCCAGAGTGCCATTGACATTATAAAGAAACCATGAAATAAGGGTGAAGTGTGCCACAGTTCTTTTATAGGCAGGTTTGCACCAGAAATTACAACCGTATCAAATCCAAAAATAAAACCGGCCAGGGCAGCCACAATAGACCATTGGAAAAGTTTGCCTTTATTCATATAGCAGCTTCGTTTATGATGTAAATGTAGCTGCCTGCAATACCCATTTTGTTATGTTACTGTTTCAAAGTGTTCTAAAACTGTATCTTGTATTAATTTCGAATTAAAAATTTAATAATCAATATTTTATCTTTGTTTAACAAACTAGGGAAATATGTATTTTTTCGAAATTGAGACAGGATTTTATAAAATGATACCATTTGTTTTTACTTAAAACCGCCCTCTTTACAGAAAAGAAACAGGATTGAAAGAAATGAAACGATTTTAGTAATAGGATTAAAAAAAATAACCCAACTTGCTTACATGCTTGCTAAACAAAACAACCAATTTTTTTTCAATCAGCAAATTGCTGTTGGGCGAAGCATTTTTACTTTGCTTTTTTCTATCCTGTTATTATCATCTTGTTCAAACCAACAAGAGCAAAAAAAAATCAGGATTGGATTTTCACAATGTCAGGGTGGTGATGACTGGAGAAAAACGATGCTGGCAGAAATGAAAAGGGAGCTTTCTTTTCATGATAATGTTGAGTTTATTTATCGGGATGCTGAGGCTGACAGCAAAAAACAGCTTAAACA
>JBASZP010000177.1:0-1654 GCA_049660965.1 Daejeonella sp.
AATCTGCAACGGTAACAATCTTACCTTTTACTTTAGAATTAACTTCCAGAGTTGTATCTAAAGCTTCCCAAGGATGGGAGCTTAGTTGTTTTAAACCTAATGCAATTCGTTTTTTCTCATCATCAAAGTCTAAAACTACTACATTTATTTTTTGATCTAAGCTTAATACTTCACGCGGGTGTTCTATACGGCCCCATGAAATATCTGTAATATGCAATAAGCCATCTACACCACCAAGATCTATAAATACACCAAAGTCGGTAATGTTTTTAACAGTACCTTCTAATATTTGGCCTTTTTCAAGTTTGGCAACAATTTCAGTTTTTTGGTTTTCTAAATCGTCTTCAATCAACACTTTGTGTGATACTACTACATTTTTAAACTCATGATTGATCTTAACAACCTTGAATTCCATTGTTTTACCAACATATATATCATAATCACGGATAGGTTTAATATCAATTTGAGAGCCGGGTAAGAAAGCCTCTACTCCCATAATATCTACAATTAAACCGCCTTTAGTACGGCTTTTTACAAAACCTGTAATAATGGTATCGTTTTCTAATGCTTCATTAATGGTTTCCCATGATTTTTGTGTTTTTGCCCGTTTACGTGATAATACCAGTTGCCCGCTGGCATCTTCCTGCGATTCTACAAATACATCAACGGTATCGCCAATTTTAAGATCAGGTGTATCACGGAATTCTGATAAGGATACTAAACCATCAGACTTAAAGCCAATGTTTAATACCACATCTTTAGAGTTGATCAAAACAACTATACCTGAAATGATCTCTCCTTTGTTAATAGAATTGAAAGTTCCGGTGTACATTTTCTCGAACTCTTCACGTTCTGCTGTAGTGTAATTTCCGAAACCTTTATCATCCGCGTCCCAGTCAAAATCGCCTGATGGGGTAATCATAGTTTTTGATTTGATCTCTTCGATCGATACTGAATCTGCTTCAGATTCAATGGTTTCTTTTTCTTTAACCGGTGTGGTTTCTTCGCCCTGAAGTTCTGCTTGTTTAGCTGTTAACTCTTTTTCGGCTTCTAGTTTTTTGGCCATTAATTATTTTTTCTCCTTTGTTCCAATTTCAATTGGACTGCAAAGGTAGAAAAATACCCTTTTAATAAAAAACATTTTTTGTCTTTATTTTGCTGATAATAAGATGCTTGATAATTTGTCTAAACATTTCAATATCTGCCAATGTTATTTGCTTAAAGAATTAATCATGAAAGATCCCCAAAAAAGCAAAAAACCAATGGATAGTGAAGACGAAATTAGCGCTGATATGAATAACTCTCAAAGGAGGGAAAATATTAAGGTTAAGGGCTTTAAAACAAGAGGTTCAAAGCAAGATAAATATTATAATTTACCTTTTGATGAGCAGATGTATGATTCGCCTGATATGTTTGGTGAAACTGAAGAAGATAGAGGAAAGACAAATGATTAAGCAGAAATCTTATCTTTTTCTTTCCTGATAATTGTTTCTATTAATTCAACAGCATTTTCTATTCCTTTTTCTGAATTTATTTTTAAAGCCATTTGTTTGCTGTTTCTGTAGAGTCGTTTATCATTTAATAACTGGCTTAACCTTTTTAAAAATATTCGGGCGCTTAATTTTGATAGGGGAACAGGTTTAACGCCTACTCC
>JBASZP010000178.1:0-3968 GCA_049660965.1 Daejeonella sp.
CTTCCGGTAAATGATGTATTTGGAAAATTTGGTGGGCATACCAGTAAAACTGATTCAATCCTGAAAGTGAATAACAGGCTAAACAGCCTTGCGGCAGGCAATGGTTATACATTCATTAACCTGTATCCTTTTTTCTGCAATAAACAGGGAAAGCTGGATGAAAAATACAGCAATGATGGTTTGCATTTGCTGGGTGAAGGTTATTTGCTGTGGAAGCATATTGTATTTCCTTATTTATATGACTTGCAGGCGAAAGCTTCTTTAATTCCTTTACCACAGCAACTTAGCTGGAAGCAAGGCTTATTTCCTCTGTATAAGTGCAGTTCCATTGTGGTTACTGACAATGCTTTATTGAAGGAAGCAGGCGATTTGAAGGCCATTTTTACAGAAAAAGGATTACAAATTTCCATCAATGAAAAAGCCGGTAACAATGAGGTGTATATCAAATTGCGGTTAAATACGCCAGCTTCTGCTGGTATGTCAGATGAGGCATACACATTGAATGTTTCAGAAAACAAAATCCTTCTAACAGCTAAAACACCTCATGGAATTTTTAACGGCATTCAAACCCTACGGCAATTAATGAGGAATGGCGTAATGATTGATGCCTGCGAAATTAGCGACCAGCCTGCATTCCCCATTCGGGGATTTATGGTTGATGTAGGTAGAAATTTTCAATCGCTCAATCAGTTGAAGCAACAGATAGATGTGATGGCGGCCTATAAACTAAATTATTTTCATTTTCATGCTACCGAAGATATTGCCTGGCGGATACAGAGCAGGCGTTACCCGCAATTAACATCTGCAAAAAACATGCAACGTGATGCCGGAAAATTTTATTCGATAGCTGAACTAAAAGAATTAATAAACTATTGCAGAGAACGTCATATTACCTTTATTCCTGAAATTGATATGCCAGGCCACAGCGCAGCGTTTAAACGGGCAATGGGGGTGGATATGCAAAGTGAAGCGGGGGTAGCTATTTGTAAAAATATATTAACTGAATTGTGCGCTGAGCTTGATGTTCCTTATGTGCATATTGGTGGTGATGAAGTTAAAATTACTAACACTGAGTTTCTTCCTCAAATGATTGCGTTATTAAAATTGCATAAGAAAAAAGTAATTGCCTGGGACCCCGGTGGTAATGTGCCGGAGGGTACTCTGCTGCAAATGTGGGTTGGTAACGCTAAGCCAAAAGATAAATATCCTGCGATTGACTCCCGGCATTTATATCTTAATCATTTCGACCCTATTGACGGGGTGGTATCAACATTTAATCACCAGGTTTGTGATACACCTGTTGGCAGCAAAAATAAATTGGGGGCCATACTCTGCAACTGGCCTGACAGAAGAGTTGAAAAGGAGGAAGATTTGATTAATATGAATGCTGTATATCCTGTAATGCTTTCATTTGCCGAAAGATGCTGGCAGGGTAGCGGATGGAAAAATTATTTATCCGACTTGGGTTCACCGGGCAACGAACGGTATAATGCTTTTGTTGAGTTTGAAAACCGTTTGCTGGAACATGGCTCTCTTTACTTAAAAAACCATTCTTTTCCTTATGTGAGGCAAAGTGATATAGAATGGAAATTAATTGGCCCCTTCGCTAATAAAGGAAAGACAGATATGGTATTTGAGCCGGAAGCAGTTTCTTTTATAGATACAGTACAATTAAAAAATTACCCCTCAGTTTTTGGGGGTACTATCTGGTTGCGACATTTCTGGTCTCCGATGATTGGCTCCCATCTCAATAATCAGCAAGACAGCTCTACATATTATGCAATAAGAAAAATATGGAGTAACGAAGCCGGAGAGAAGAAATTCTGGATTGGGTTTAACAACATTGGCCGTGCTAATGCTACAGATTCTCCGCCTGAAGGTGAATGGGATTATAAAAACAGCAGAGTTTGGGTAAACGGAAAGCTAATTTCTCCCCCCAATTGGAAACAAGCCGGCCAAAAGGGAGATTTAGAAACTCCGCTGATAGATGAAGGGTATGAATACAGGGAACCTGCAAAAGTTTATTTGCGGAAGGGATGGAATACCATTCTGGTAAAAGCTCCGGTTGGGACTTTCAAAGGTGAATGGCAAAACCCTGTAAAGTGGATGTTTACTTTTTTACAGGTATCAAATGAGAAATGAATAAACATGAGCAAATTGACAATCCTGTCACGTATAATGACACCTATCTAAAATCTATTTAATTGATTTATAAACATTTAGTGCGCTAATAGATTTCAAATCATCAACTATCTGGTTCGATATTTCCCCAATCAGGGGCACTAAAGTGGACAAATCGAAAATTGATTCGGTTTGTCCATTTTCATTTTGGCTGAAACCCTTGCCCATACTGTATATTAGCCGAACAGCTTCGTTGAGTCGGGCGGTTCGATATTGAAATCCGTCAAAAACGAGTTTTTCGGGGAATATCGAACCGATGATTTCTCTCTTTGCTTTGTTATCTGCCTTTTCGTACAGTTTATCTAAGGATGTTAAAGTTGCCAAAGCCTTATTCAGTAAGGGTTCTATGCTTTTACCCTCCTGAGAAAGTTCTATCAATTTTGATTCCAACCCGGTTATTTTCTTTTCGTAATCAGATTTAATAGAACGGTACTCTGATGGCTCTATTTCGTTACTTAAAAGCAGTTTACGGGCATTTGCAAGCTCTGTATTGGCTTTTTCCAATGCTTCCTTTACTTGCTTTAAATCTTCCCTTTGTGACTTTGTTTGGGCTTTAAATTCTTCCTGTAATACCACTTTATAAACTTCAGTCATTCCAGGTTTGGGAACTAATTTTTTAAGTTCGCTTGAAAATAGCTGATTGGCATTTTCTGCTTTGAATCTGGCACCACAAGATGATACACAATGATAATAATAATACCGTCCATTCCTTCCTTTTGATGCGCTACCAGTTAATAATTTTCCGCACTTAGGGCAAATCAAATAACCTCTTAACTGCAATTCATCCATGCTACCCACTTTTGCACGGTAAGTTTTTTTCTTACCATTCAAATAATCCTGCACATCATAAAATAGTGCTTCAGAAATGATGGATTGATGTAATCCTTGTACATGTCTTGATACTTCATCTTTATATCCTGACAGATATATGCGGCCGCAATAGACAGGGTTTCGTAAAAGATTCCAGAAATTAGAGCGGCAGGTTTTTATCCCTTTTTCAAATGCCTGCTTCATAATTTGCTCTACATTTAGCTGCCCTTCGCCCAATTTTTCAAATACCCATTTCATAATACTTGCCTCTGGCTCTACAGGTGCAATGTATTTTTTACCATCCTCAGTTATTTTATTGGCATATCCCACCGGTGCAACTCCCATCCATCTACCTTCTTTCTTTGCCTTTCTCATTCCGAGCAAAACATTCAATGCCCTGCGGTCATTTTCAACTTCAGGTGCAGCCAGATAAAATGCAAGCATTAACTTGTTTTCGGGAACTGCTAAATCTAAAGGTTGCTCTATCGCTTGTGGTTCTACTCCCAGCTTACGAAGAATATTTATCATTTGGTAAGCATCGCCTGCATTGCGGCTAAACCTATCCCACTTAGAAAATAAAACAAAATCAACCACATTTTTCTTCTTCTTTAAATCAAACAACAAACCATTCCACTTAGGACGATTGAACGTCTTTGCAGAATGGTCTTCAAAAATTACCTGTCGTACTTTTATCTGGTTGCTTTCACAATACTTTCTTAAACGTTCCTCCTGGTCCCGCTGCGAGTAGCCTTTGTCAGCCTGCTCATCTGTACTCACCCGGATGTATAAATCTGCTGTCATGTGCCTCTGTTTTGTGTTAATGATAACTTAGCAAATTTAAACATAAAGTCCAGTATCAGTACCGCTTGCTCCAATGAGATATGCACATTATGCCTCTTTAAAATTTCAATTACTTGTTCCGGTTTCACACTTGCCATATCACACCTCCTCTTATTGAAATTGGTTTATTATTATGT
>JBASZP010000179.1:0-1988 GCA_049660965.1 Daejeonella sp.
GCGCAAGATTATTATCCGTTTGGTATGGAGATAGCTGGGTTGAGTACAAAAGCTATTGGGTTTGGGGGAAATGAGAACAGATACAAGTATAATGGCAAGGAGGAACAGCGAAAGGAGTTCAGCGATGGAAGTGGTTTAGAATGGTATGATTATGGAGCGAGGATGTATGATGCGCAAATAGGGAGGTGGTTTGTGATAGATCCTATGAATGATAAAATGAGGAGGTGGACGCCATATAATTATGGATACAATAACCCACTGAAATTTATAGACCCTGACGGTATGTGGGCTCAAGGATCAGAAGCATGGAATTTTTTAAATCAGAATTTAGAAAATATTAAAAATGACAAAGGCGATGGTGATGAGGATAAGAATAAGAAAAAATCATCCAATAGTGTAAAAAATTCTAGCTTTACGCAAAATCCCTTTTCAAATGAAAATTGGTTAAAACAGTTAAAACATTCATATGTAAGGAGGGCCCCAGTAGACCCCAATAAAAATAAGAAGCTTTTACCCAATCTCAAATTACCAGAATCAAAAACACCCATTGGATTTACAGATACACATAAAAGTATAGTTAATTCAGTAGATTTATGGGATAATAAAATAGGAGATAGATTCAACATATCTGCAAGTAAAATTGCAACTACAGGAGAGCCAGGTTCTGTTTTTACCATCGATGCAAGTACAACCTCAGATGCTATTCCGGGACGATTTAATGTGAAAACCGATGGGTATTCAATTAGCATGGGTGATTCAAATTCTGATTTTGGAGCATTTGGGTTGGGGTTATCAACTAATGGTATGGTTAGTGGCTCATACTCTAGGAAAGGGCTAGAACTACATGCAGGTCTGGGGCTCAATTTCGAGAAAGGTATTGCTCTTGATTTCAATATTGGAGGTAGTTACCAAAAAGCCTCTGAGAGTACAGCAACTGGTCTTGACGTGACTTGGGGAGCAGGTCCTGTTACAGTTGCATCATATATTGCGGCAAGGATAGCAGTTCTTGCAGTGGCACCAGCGTTTTAAATAAATTAGAAAATGATAATATGATATTTAGGAAAAAAAAATTAATTGTTTTAATTGTTTGTTTACTGGTACTATTTATATTTTTATTTCGTGTATTTTCTATTAGTAATCAGTTGATAAAAGAACTCAATCAAATTCAAGTTGTTGATAGTGATATTAACGCATTAGATTCATCAATATTTGTAGATAATATTTATATGCGTGTTGTACCTGAAAAAAGATATGATATTAGCAATATATACATGCCACACATGTATAGGCTAGATTCATCTTGCCATTTATTTATTGATAAGATTAGGATTGTAAAACAATTTTCTCTCATAAGAAACTTTGATTTCGGTGCTGAATTGGTTGAAAGAGAGACTGGAAAGATTTATACATATTTGCCTACTAATGCATTTAAAAAAATTGAAACATCCTTCTTAAAGGATCAAGCCATTGAAAAAATACAATTAAATGTAGAATCTAGTAACATACAAAAAAAAATCTACAATGATTCCTTATTTCTAATAAATTTTCATCAGAGCAATTTCGGCATAAAATACAACAATCATGATGAAATAATATTTGAAATGCTGCCAAAAAAGTCAGATAATATATTGGTTGCATTCTTAAAAAGATCAGATTATGTGTTTACAATAATAATTAGTTCAAATAAATCTCAGGCAGAATTAACGCAGATGTTTTTGAATAGCATTAGAAATAAATAATAATTTTATGATGCAATTTTTCTTGACTTGTTGTAGTTTGTATGTAACCTTAAAACGTAACTCGCGTTAACCCTCAACTCCTTCGTAGTATGTAATTCATTTTAAAAAACGAATCTCGGCGTATGGCTGTGCCTGCGCCGTATTTTTTTGTAGCTTTTAGCTACCCCAACTGGCAGCTATTCAGTTATGCAGTTCGGTGTAAAGAATCTGTGCCAGAAATTTATAATCTGTTTGCTGATAAGAGTACAG
>JBASZP010000180.1:0-1642 GCA_049660965.1 Daejeonella sp.
GATGATGCCATTGGCAAAGTGGTACGGTTTGATAAAAATAGTTTTACGGTAACCGCCGTTTTGCAGGACTTTCCTCATAATTCATCTCTCCAATACGATGCTATTTTTCCGGTGGCTTATTATGCGCAGCAATTCACCAATAATGGCGGCAACCATGGTTGGAAAACAATAGACGAAGATGTAAATGATTATAGTTTCAGAACATTTCTGCTGCTACATCCAGATGCCGGTACTTCAGGTATTGAAACAAAACTTACACAGTCATTTAATGCAAAGGACAATGGCCAGGCTCCAACAACTTTCCAACTACAGAATTTAGGAGATCTGCATCTTACAGGAATTGACGGAAATAATGCTGCATTACGGATGGCAGAGATAATAGCGCTTGTTGCAATATTAATACTGGTTATTGCAAGCATCAACTATGTAAATCTTTCTACGGCCCGGGCGCTTACAAGAACCAGGGAGGTAAGTATAAAGAAAATCATTGGCACAAAACGGAGCCAGTTGTTTTTACAATTCATTACCGAGACAGTATTGACATTTGTGTTTGCTATTTTCTTTGCAGTTGTTTTAATCGTTTTATTAAATCCTTTGTATGATAGTATTACAGGCGAACAATTAATTCTTTCCTTCTCTGGTTTTTCCTTATTGAAAATATTGTTCGCGGCACTTTTAGGAACAATACTTATTTCAAGTATTTACCCGGCCACGTTATTATCATCTTTCAATCCTTTAGGCGCAGTACGGGAAAAAAGTTTTTTGGGTATTAGAGCGGCTTCATTCAGAAAATCATTAGTGGTACTTCAGTTTGTAATCTCATTCATATTATTGGTCAGTACGGTTGTAATGGGAAACCAAATGGAATATATAAGAAATAAGGATTTAGGTTATGATAAGAATTATGTTTTTGCTGTTTCATTTCCAAAAGAAGCGGCAAAAAATGCTGATGCTGCTAAAAACGAATTATTGTTACAAAAGGGCATATCAGGTATTTCATTTAGCAGCGCAAAAGACATTACAAATGTAACAGAAGTGTCGGGAGATATTGCCGGGGATGGTAAAGAAGATAATATTCCGTTTATGCTTTGGCGTGTACAGGCAGATAAAGACTTCATACCTACAATGAAATACCAGCTTATTGCAGGAACAAACTTTAACGGAACGGCTTCAGATGATAATAAGTATATTTTGAATGAAACCGCGGTAAAAGCTATGGGTTTGAAACCTCCTTACGTCGGTACAAAAATTGGCTATGGAAATGCAGATGGCGAAATATTAGGTGTGATAAAAGATTTTAATTTCACATCACTAAAGGATCCCATTGCGCCTTTGTTAATAAGAACGTCTGGTTTGAAAAATATTCTATATGTACGCACAACCGGTGCAGGCGCACAGTCAGCTATCAAAGCCGCAGAACTGCAGTATAAAAAATATGCCGGCAATGCACCTTTTTCTTACGATTTTATTGACAAGACATTCGAATCGCATTATCAATCGCAACAGCGTGCAGGCACTTTGTTTACAACTTTTGCTGCCATCGCTATTTTTATTTCCTGTCTTGGTTTGTTTGGATTAGCAACCTATACCGCGCAGGTTAAAACCAAAGAGATCGGTATCAGGAAAGTGTTGGGTGCAAGTG
>JBASZP010000181.1:0-9242 GCA_049660965.1 Daejeonella sp.
TAATCCGGTAACCAATATGGGGGGAATAGTTTGTACACCTATTCGTATAGCTAAAAAAGTAGTACCCCAAAAAAATGCAATACAAAAAAGAGCAATAATTAATTTAGCATTAGATTTTAAGGGCATGTGATATGGTTGCAGGATAAAATATTGGGATAAAACAAAGATATAAAGTTGAATTAAACTGGTCCATTCTAATCATTAAGAATAAGATTTTTATTAAGGTTTTATATTTCCTCAGCAGGTAAATAAGATTAATCAAAAATTCTATTAAGCTCCAAATTCATTTGCTTTTGAATATTTAGAGCTTCCGATCGGGCTTTTTCAGCAAAATCTTTACCATTAGAAGCATATATAATTGAACGCGAAGCATTCACTAATAATCCGCAATCTTCATTTAACCCATACTGACAAACCTCCTGTAAATTGCCACCCTGTGTACCAATACCCGGTACCAATAAAAAATGTTCAGGTGCATGCCTGCGAATAATTTTAAACTCCTCTGCCCGGGTTGCTCCAACCACATACATTAACTGATCTGTACCAGCCCACTGATTAGCTGTTTTTATAACCTGTTCAAATAGAGTTTCGTTTCCGTTATTAATAAACTGAAAATCTTTAGCACCAATATTAGAAGTTAAAGCCAGCAGAATGACCCATTTATTCTCAAATGACATAAAGGGTTTTATCGAATCGCTGCCCATATAAGGTGCAACGGTTATAGCATCAAAGCTCATACCTGAAGATTGCAAAGCGAAAAAAGCTTTAGCATACATGGCTGAAGTATTGCCAATATCCCCTCTTTTAGCATCAATAATACTTAAACATTGTTTAGGAATATTTTCCCAGGTACTGATTAAACTTTTCCATCCCGCCAGTCCACGGCTTTCATAAAAAGCGCTGTTTGGTTTATAAGCCACACATAAATCGTGGGTAGATTCAATAATACGTTTATTAAATTCCAATACCGGATCCTCAAAATGTAATAAACATTCAGGGATCAATGTTATGTCCGTATCTAAGCCAATGCATAAAAAAGAACGCTTTTGTCTGATTTGTTCAATAAGCTCTTGTCTGGTCATAACTAATAAAAAATCTGCCCGAAAATAACTAAAGAAGATGACCGGAATAAAAAAAAAGAATTAAAAGTTTTGTTTCTATAGTTATATTGCATAAAATTGTGGCGTAATCTCAATTACTCCTAACATTCGATATTTAGGAAATCATTTAACTTCTTTGTTTTAACCATCTTTGTTATTTGTTAATGTATATAAAATTTTGATTACTTAATCTACGATTTAAATCCTTTTTGAACCAAAAAATCCCAAAAACATAAATAATATTTAATGCTTGATATTTCTAAATTGAACGATAAGCTCGTTTCTGAGCTACGTGAAATTGCCATAACCTATGGCATCCAGGATGCTGACAACTTACGTAAACAAGATTTGATTAGTAAGATTGTAGAAAAACAAACTTTAGAAACCTCTTCTGAAGTTTTACCTGTATCAGAAAACACAACTGATGAAAACTCCATTGATGAAACGCCGCGAAAAAGGCTTAGAACTATTAAGGCAGCTTCTGAAAATGAACGTCATGAAGAAATTCATCTTAATGATACAAAGACACCCGGATTTCAGGATGAAGAAAAAAACGGTATTGCTGAACTGGTTGAGGCTGAAGTTAATCAATCGTCTGTAAAAGAAAATTCCGAAACAATAGCGCCTTCCAGACCTGCTACTAATGCAGACCCACGCAAGTTTGACCGCAGGCCTAATCAAAATCAGGGGAGTAAAGAAACCTCTGCCCCTGCTTTAGATTTTGACAATGTAATTGTTAATGAAGGGATTTTAGAGATGATGCCTGATGGGTACGGTTTCTTACGATCTTCGGATTATAACTATTTATCTTCACCTGATGATATTTATGTTTCCCAGTCACAAATAAAACTATTTGGCTTAAAAACCGGCGATACCGTTCGCGGAAGCATACGTCCGCCAAAAGAAGGCGAAAAATATTTTCCTTTAGTACGCGTAGAAGCTATTAACGGCCGTATTCCGGCCGAAGTGCGTGACCGCGTTCCTTTTGATTATTTAACCCCGCTTTTCCCGACAGAAAAATTAAATCTTTTTGTAGATACAGCCAATCACTCCACCCGGATTATAGATCTTTTCACCCCTATTGGTAAAGGCCAGCGTGGTTTAATAGTTGCCCAGCCTAAAACAGGTAAAACCATGCTACTAAAAGATGTAGCCAATGCTATTGCAAAAAACCATCCCGAAGTATATTTAATTATTCTGTTAATTGACGAGCGCCCGGAAGAAGTAACCGATATGGCCCGTAGTGTACGTGCAGAAGTGGTATCATCTACATTTGATGAACCGGCTGAACGACATGTAAAAATTGCCAATATTGTGTTAGAAAAAGCGAAACGTATGGTTGAGTGCGGACATGATGTTGTTATTTTATTAGACTCCATTACCCGTTTGGCACGTGCTTATAATACTGTTGCGCCGGCATCAGGTAAAATACTTTCCGGAGGTGTGGATGCGAATGCTTTACATAAACCTAAACGCTTTTTTGGCGCAGCCCGTAATATAGAGGATGGAGGCTCATTAACTATTCTCGCCACCGCCTTAACAGAAACCGGTTCAAAAATGGATGAGGTGATCTTTGAAGAGTTTAAAGGTACCGGTAATATGGAATTGCAATTAGACCGCAAATTATCTAATAAACGTGTATTCCCTGCCATTGATCTTACTGCTTCCAGTACACGCCGTGATGACCTTTTGCTTGATAAAGATACGCTTCAACGCATCTGGATATTAAGAAACCATTTAGCAGATATGAACTCGCAGGAATCAATGGAGTTTTTACAATCGCAAATGCGGGGTACAAAAACCAATGAAGAATTTTTAATTTCGATGAATAGTTAGAGTGATTTAAAATAAAGAAATTTAGCAATTATACCCTACCTCAATCCATCTATTTTGTTAATATATATTAATATGAAAGCCCTAATTACCGCCATACTTTTGGTTTTAGCCTTTAATCTTTCTTTTGCACAAAGCGAATTAAAAGATTATTTTCCTGTTTCCATTATCAAACCAGACTTAAGTGCAGAAAGAGAGCAGGAAATTTTACGGCAGGCGAAACTTCTTGAAAAAGAAAATTTAACTGGTGCTGAAAAGACAGAATTGGACAGTCTTTTAAAAAAATACGGAGAGTTTACAGAAAGTGTTTGGAATATTCGTGATGGGGACTGTAGCTGGTATTGCGGAGGAGGAAGTTATAAGGTAAAATCTTCTTCAGGTTTAAGTTCACAAAACCCTACAGAATTTAAGGCAAAAAGCGCTGACGATAATAGTTATAAAACTGCCTGGGTAGAAGGAAAAGAAGATGAAGGCAAAGGCGAGTATCTGGAATTCTTTTTTAAGAATGAAAGTCCCAGGATTACAAGCATTATTGTTTGTAATGGTTATATGAAAAGTGAAACAGCCTGGAAAAACAATAACAGGGTTAAAAAGCTAAAACTTTTTATTAATAATAAAGCAGCTGGAGTTTTAAATCTGGAGGACAGTCGTTCTAACCAGGAATTTAAAGTAGGGACTTTAGGCCGTAATCCCGATAAAAAAGATCTGGTATTGAAGTTTGAGATATTAGAAGTCTATAAAGGCGAAAAATATAACGATACTGCCATTACAGAAATCTATTTTGATGGAATTGATGTTCACTAAAAGAAATCAGACGTTAACATCAATATGAAAAAACACATACCAAATTCCATCACCTGTTTAAACCTGTTTAGCGGATGTCTGGGTATTGTTTATGCTTTTCAGGGTAAATTAACTTATGCGGCTTATGCCATTATTATAGCGGCGGTATTTGATTTTTTTGACGGCATGCTGGCACGTTTGCTTAAAGCCTACTCTCCTATTGGAAAAGAACTGGACTCCTTAGCAGATGTGGTTAGTTTTGGAGTTTTGCCTGGAGTAATTGTTTACCACTTGTTCCTGCAGGCGCCGCAACTTGAACCTGTTAGCCCTTTACTTAATTTCTCCGCATTTATCATTACGGTGTTCTCTGCATTAAGACTTGCAAAGTTTAATATAGATACGCGGCAGACTGAGAATTTTATCGGGTTGCCAACACCGGCGAATGCTATGTTAATTGCCTCATTGCCTCTTATACTTATGCAGGATGATTTTTCTCTTTCGGCCTATATTTTAAACCCCTTTTTCCTATTCATATTTAGTTTGGGAATGAGCCTTTTATTAGTTGCTGAAGTACCTTTGTTCTCCCTGAAATTCAAAAATCTTAAATTCTCTGAGAATATTTACCGGTATATCCTGCTTATTTCGAGTATAATTTTGCTCATATTGCTTAAGTTTGTGGCTGTTCCATTGATCATATTTTTATATTTTTCCCTTTCATTAGTCCAATACAAAAGCAACAAATGAAATTTATAGCCAGTATTAATGTCATGCCACTTAAAGAGATCCTTGATCCGCAGGGGAAAGCCGTAACAGGTAGTATGAAGAATTTAGGATTGCATGAAATACAGAATGTGCGCATAGGTAAACGCATTACATTAGAGGTAGAAGCAGAAAACGAGGTTAAAGCAACAGAAAAAGTGAATGAAGCCTGCACCAAACTACTGGCAAACCTGATTATGGAAAGTTATGATTTTGAATTGAAAGCTGTTTAATCTTTAAACAGCGCAGGGTCCTCTTCGAGTTTAAGTTTACCCATAAAAATCCCGAAGGGATTTAATGTTTATAGCATCCATGTTCATTCCCATGTCCGACCCCGTCGGGGTCGTATGTTATTGTTTATTGCTGTGCTATAAACATGGGAATCCTTCGGATTCTTTTTATTTTATCCACTCTATAGCTACATAAAGTGCTAAAAGATCTGTATTTCAATAATCCTTTAGGATATTATAAGCTAGCTTTTATAAAGTTGCAGCTCCTTTTTTATCATGGGAAACATTATTTCCTTAATCCGAGAGCCTCTTTTATGGGTAAACTTAAATCTGCGAGAGATTTTGTGGGACAAAGGCCATACTCCCGGCCCGCCGTTCTGTCTGCCCAAGCATTTTAAATAACATTAGTTTAATCGACCAATAAGTTAATTTGTTAGCTTCTTTACTTGCAGGTTATCATCCAGGTTAAGGTATAGTTCTGTAATGGTTTGATGGAATACGGGATGGATAAATTGGGGGGCAATCTCTGCTAAGGGGGCTAAAGTAAAACGGCGCTCATGTAAATGAGGATGCGGAATGACCAGGTCTTTTTCATGAATTATCTCATTTCCATAAAACAAAATATCAATATCTATAGTACGTGAACCCCATTTTTCTACCCGCTCACGGCCTAAAGAATTCTCTATGCTGATAATTTCTTCCATCAGCCGATAAGGATCAAGTCCGGTTTGACAATAAATAACCTGATTAATAAAGTCGGGCTGACTGGTGTTGCCCCAGGCAGAGGTTTGGTATAAGGAAGATTGCTGGATAACAGGACCAACAGTATTGGAAAGCATTTGTACAGCATTAGCCAGGTATTGCTTACGGTCGCCCAGGTTACTCCCCAGTAATAAATAGATATATCGCATTAGTTTTTTAAACCCTTTTGTAACAAAAAGCGGTTACGTTAATCTGTATATTTGTAGCTAAACATAGTTAAAAATTTTAAACTCAACATGAAACAATTCTTCAAATTTGTTTTCGCCTCCATGATAGGTTTTATCCTGTCCATTGTTGTGCTGGTATTAATAATGGTGGTTATGGTTACGGCCTTAATCACTTCTGCAAGTAAAGAAACCAAGGTAGTTGCATCTTCCAATACGGTCATGCGTATAGGCCTTAATTATCCTATCAGGGAACGCTCAGAGAAAAACCCCTTAGAGAACCTCAGCTTTTCTGGTTTTAAAGGAAATAAATCATTGGGATTAAATGATATTCTAAGCAATATTAAAGCGGCAAAAGCCGATGAGAACATTAAAGGTATTTACCTGGATGCTTCTTCACTACAATCGGGTTTTGCTACGGTAGAAGAGATCAGGAATGCACTGCTTGATTTCAAAAAAAGCGGCAAATTCATCATCGCGTACAGCGAAGTATATAGCCAGGGCGCTTATTACCTGGTTTCTGTGGCGGATAAAATTTATTTAAACCCGGAGGGAATTGTAGATTTCAGGGGACTAAGTTCACAAATTACTTTTTTAAAGGGGGCTTTGGATAAATTAGAGATCGAAGCGCAGGTAATTAAAGTAGGAACCTATAAAAGCGCCGTGGAACCCTTTATACTGGACAAAATGAGCGAGCCTAACCGCCAGCAGGTGACTTCCTTTTTAGGTTCTATGTATGATCATCTTTTAACCCGGATATCTGAAAGCAGAAAAATTCCAAAAGATTCTCTTTTCGCTATTGCCAATGGTGCCAGGATCAGGAATGCACAGGATGCTTTAAACTATAAAATGGTAGATGGCTTACGTTATAAGGATGAAGTGCTGGATGAATTAAAGAAATTAACCGGTATAGGAAGTAAAAAAGACATTAAATCCGTCACTATTGAAGAATACTCCGCAGGTAAGGATGCTGATAAAGGTTCATCCGATAACCGCATTGCCGTTGTTTATGCTTATGGTGAGATCGTAAGCGGTGAAGGAGACGATGACCGGATCGGTTCTGAACGTATTTCAAGGGCCATCCGTAAAGCCCGTACAGATACGAAGGTAAAAGCCGTTGTTTTACGGATAAACTCTCCCGGAGGAAGCGCTTTAGCGTCAGATGTGATCTGGCGGGAAGTTGTGCTCACTAAAAAAGTAAAACCGGTAATCGTTTCCATGGGTGATGTAGCTGCATCGGGCGGTTATTATATTGCCTGTGCGGCAGATTCTATTTTTGCACAGCCTAATACCATTACAGGGTCTATCGGCGTATTCGGTATTATCCCCAACATGAAGAATTTCTTTAATAATAAGCTGGGAATTACTTTCGACGGGGTAAAAACAGGTCAGTTTGCCGATCTGGGCAGCGTAAATCGTCCGCTTACGGATGCGGAAAGACTAATTATACAAACCGAGGTAAACCATATTTACAGCAACTTTACCGAAAAGGTAGCTAAGGGACGTAATAAACCGCAATCATATATTGATAGTATTGGCCAGGGCCGTGTATGGAGCGGTACAGAGGCTTTAAGCAATGGCTTGGTTGACCGTCTGGGGAATATTAATGATGCCATCCGCTCCGCGGCTAAAAAAGCGAAACTGAAAGACTATAAACTGGTAGCCTACCCCGCCCAGAAAGACCCAATACAATCCTTATTTGAAACTTCGGATGATAAACTGAATAACTATTTCGCCAAACGCGAACTTGGGGAAAACTATACCTATTACCAGCAGGTAAAATCTGCTTTAAAAACTACGGGAATACTCACCAGGATGCCGTATGATATTATGATTAAGTAGAGATTTGAGATGTGAGAGTTAGCTGAGAGCTTTGAGTTGCAAGCTATGAGCTACTGGGCGCAAAGTTAAACTCCCGCTATATTAAAAGCTTAAAAAGCAGTGATCTTAATTGATTGCTGCTTTTTTGTTTAGGCTATAATGTTAGATATTATTAGCCGGGGATATACGCCTGCTTTAGAGTAAGGAACATTATCTAATTACTCCATCTAAAAGAAAAAAGGCGAGGATGTGATCCCCGCCTTAAATGTTTTCACAACGGAATAATCCTTATTGTGATTTGCTTTCAAGCTTCAAAACTATACATATTAATTGACTAAAAAAAATTAAGACCTTTTTAATCTAAAAATTTAAAATATATTGCACTATTAAACTTTAACAGTATGAATAAAAAAATACTTGGATTAGATTTAGGGACGAATAGTATTGGATGGGCATTGATGGAAGTTGATGAACATAGAAGCAGTTAAGAATTGAGAATTATTCCATAAAAAAAGCGAGTTGCCCCGCTTTGAATGTTTTCACAACATTAAAAATTTATTGTGATTTGCTTGATTGTAAAGGTAAGAATTTATTTTAAACAAGGGAATACGGGAATCCGTAATTTGTAAAATAAAAAAATGCTAGCTTTAAAGAACCATAAACTAATAATTATGAAAAAAATTCTTGGACTTGATATAGGTACAACCAGCGTTGGATATTCTATCATTGAAATCAGTGATGAAAAAAATAAAAATTCTATTTCTGATAAGTTAGCAGTTTCAGATATTAATAATGACCGAATTGGAATTTATGAGGATGCAATTGGCGTTCGAATTATCAATCAAGATACGGATAGATTTGATAGAGGTTTAAAATTAAATGACCCAAAAGGAAGCACGCTTACACCAACTGCAAACAGAAGAAAATTTCGTGGTGTAAGAAGAATGCGCAACCGCTATAAACTAAGACGTAATAAACTTTACAAAGTGCTTTCATTGTTGGGATTAACACCTGATGAAAGTTATTTTACCAATAGAAAAGGAAAAAGAGGAAAAGATAATGACATTGGTAAAGCCCTTTACGGATTGAGAGAAAGAGCTGTGAGAGAAAAAGTTTCGTTGTCTGAACTTGCTAGAGTTTTACTTCATTTAAACCAATTGAGAGGTTATAGCAGTGACCGATTTGCAAAAGACGAAGAAACAAAGTTTGATTATTATTTAACTGAAGTTGTAGAAGTTGATTGGGAAAATAGAACTGCCGTATTTGAAAAGGGTAGTACTGAAGATGTGAAGTATTATCAATTTAAAGCAAAGTTACGATTTGTTGAACCTTATGTGATTGTTGAAGATGATGAAAAAACTATTCTTTATGATGTTGAAGGTTACGTTTTTAAGAAAGAACTTGATTTTAAAGTTGGAGATTTTATTACGATAAAAGCACCCGAATTTAAGCAAAACAAAAATGGTAAAGTTGTAGTGGAGGAGTATTATAAAATTACACCTACCAAACCTGATGCAACTGACTGGAATTATAAATATCAAACTTTACATAAAGATTTATCAGATTGGTGTAGATCTGAAGGAACGGTTGGCTCTTATTTCTACAAGAATTTCTATGAATTGTCTAATCTTTCAAGAATTAGAAATAATGTAATAAACCGAGAATGGTATGAGAAAGAATTTGATGCTATTTGGACTTTGCAATATGAATTTCACAAAGGTTTTTTTGAAAAAATTGATGTAAGTAATTTAGTAAAAGATGTTTTCAAGGATTACAGCACTGTTTTGAAT
>JBASZP010000182.1:0-2032 GCA_049660965.1 Daejeonella sp.
TATGATGCACCGCCACCAACAGGCTCAGTAGCTTACGAAGTATTTACAAAAGGGAAAACATACTATGGAGATGAGTCAAAACAGGATATATGGAAGTCAGATTGGTTTCAAATGAAAAACGATGACGAACCTGATTCAAGGTTTTTTGAGTATTGCTTACATGCCAAATCTTATAACTACACTATTAGCGTTATTTGGGAAAAGTAAAAACGGTTAACTTACCTCCCCATTTTTTAAGCCGACACCGGTGCAAATGAAAGGGATATTGCCTGATACGGATGAGTGGGGGAAGTTGTTGGAGTAAAGTAATGTTATTTAGCTTTCCTCATTGTAGTATATTTTATAGTACTTCCTTCCATCTTTTTCAACTCCTTTTTCAATCATTTCTTTATTGCCATGAATATATATGTGAAAGTTTTTATCCAGCTTTAATACACTTTTAAAAACTTTTGCCTGCTTTTTAACAGCATGGAGAGAAATGTCAAAGCTGTCATCAATATCAATTTCATTATTCTGCCGATATTGCGAATCAAAATTCCTAAATGATTTAATCATTTCAGGGTGATAGAATACTTCTTTCTCAAATTCCTTCTTATTAAAGGCATCATGTGTTTTAAAGTAATCAATGGAACGATTCAATAAATCAATTTGGTCTGTCTTAGTAACTTCAAAATCTTCAGGGATTTGTTTAGTCACAAAGTTTTTTGTAATTGCTAAAAATTGTTGGGTATTATGATAGTTGTCTTTGCAAGGTGTAATTTGTAAAAAAGTATCTTTCCAATATTGAGCCTCAGCAGATTTATTTGATTTATCAATTATACAGACTCTATAGCCTTCAGACTTGGCAATGTTAAAAATTAAGCAGCCTTTGTCAAGCTTATCAATACTGATGCCATCATCATACTGTAAGGAGAACACATCGGTATCTAATTTTAAAAAGGGCTGTCTGTTCTCTGACTTAAAAATACCAACTACATCTGCGATTTCTCCATCAATACTTATATCTGAAAAATAAGTGACAAAAAAGTCGCCTGATTTAATCTGTGGATGAAGAGATACTTCATACAGATGTTTTGCAAGTGTGGCAGAGTTTTTATGAAACACCTTTTTATTGTCAAAGATTTCAGATACAAAGTTATAAACCGGATTAAGAGACAAGTTATTATCTGTAAATGTAAACGAGAAAAACTCTGGTTCAGGAAATGGGGCCAAAAAAAATCTCATTAAGAGCTCTCGTAAACGCAGGTCAGAAATATCAAGCAAAGTTTTTGATAATAGCAGGTCTTCACCATTAGTTTTGTTTCCAATATAATGTGCAGACAGTTTTTCAATGTTAGTGTTTGTAATATTAATCATATTTTAATCAATTGTTTTGCCCCACAATGTGGCTATTTGTTCAAGCTCGGTTTTTTCAAAATCGTTCTGCCAATTATCTTCTATTGAGAAAAAATATTTCTCTAACCCGTACCAAACTAAAAATATTTCTGGCTGGGTAAGAAAAGGTATCTCAAAAAATCGCATTCTATTTTCATCAAAAATATTCTGAATTTTAAGTTCGTTAGTTGATATAAATTTCTCGATTTGAGACGAAATCACTTTTTTTTCTTCATCAGCAAAATAGCTGAGGAGAATTCGGAGTGTATAAAGTGAAGTTTCTCGGTCATAATCAACTTGTGCGAACCTATATATTTTACTTTCAAGCTTTCGTAAAAGACTATAAACAAAATTATCAGGGTGTTCAATTAATGCCTTATTTACTGCTGAAAACTCATCATCTGCAAGTTCATACAATGAAAGTAGCCGATAAATTCTTCTTTTTAGTATTGGAGATATTTCCGCTTCTTGCTTGTATGACAACGTATGGGCCGTATTAGACCAGGCATGTTGATTAAGTGTACGAACCTGAATTTCAAAAACCATATCCTTATAACGTTCGTATTTTGCAAACTGTTTAAGTTCAGTGTTTATCGTTGCGTCATAGTGATTTGAGATGTAATCCAGTCTGTCAAAATCAAGAGTATCACTCTTATAT
>JBASZP010000183.1:0-4311 GCA_049660965.1 Daejeonella sp.
AAACGCCAGCAATAACGAAGTACTTAAATTCCTTCAAAAAGAATCTAAAAGCGCCATAGACCGCTCTTTTAATATTTTACGTACCCGTATTGATAAATTTGGCGTAACCTCTCCTAACATCCAGCTACAAAGCGGTACTAATCGTATTTTAATTGAACTGCCCGGCGTATCTGAACCGGAGCGTGTACGTAAATTATTACAGGGTTCGGCCAAATTAGAATTTTGGGAAACGTATGATAACCTGGAAATTTATCCTTTATTAGAAAATATAAACAAAACCCTGGCAAGCATTAATAAAACAGCCGATACTACAAAAACTCCTGTTGCCGCAGAAACAAAAAAAGATACAACAGGCAGTAAACTGGCTGCCTTGGGTAAAAAAGACAGTACTAAAAAAGACACTTCTTTAAAGAGCAGCCAGCTTGAGCAAGCTAAACAAAATCCTTTATTCGCCGTTTTAGGGCCAGCCACTTACCAAAGTAAAGAAGGTCCCGCATTAAGCCCGGGTCCTGTTGTTGGTTTCTCTGCGCAAAAAGACACAGGTAAGGTAAACCGCCTTTTATCATCTTCAGCTGTTCGTTCTATTATCCCGCAAAATGTAAAGTTCGTTTGGGATGTTAAACCTGTTAAAGACTCCAAAGTATTTAAACTTTATGCCCTTAAATCATCAGGATTTGCCGGCGGTCCAGCCCTGGAAGGGGATGTAATATCTGATGCCAGATCAGATTATGATCCAAAAGGTAATCCCGAAGTAGTGATGATCATGAACAGTGAAGGCGCCCGTGCCTGGAAAAACATTACCAGCCAGGCAGCAGGTTCACCTCAAAGCGAGGAGGATAATAAATCAGTAGCCATCGTATTAGATAATACGGTTTACTCTGCTCCAAGAGTATCCAATGAAATTCCAAATGGTATTTCTTCCATCAGTGGAAGTTTTAAGATTGAAGATACTAAAGATTTAGCCAATGTATTAAAAGCAGGCCGCTTACCTGCCCCGGCAAAAATTGTAAGCGGGTATGTTGTAGGACCTACTTTAGGCGCAGAATCTATTTCTGCAGGTTTAATCTCAACCATTGCCGGTATTGTGGTCATCCTGCTGTTTATGGCTTTATATTACAGCAAAGCGGGGCTGGTTGCCAATATTGCCTTACTGGTCAACTTGTTCTTTTTAATGGGCGTACTGGCTTCATTAGGTGCAGTACTAACTTTACCGGGTATAGCCGGTATCGTTTTATCCCTGGGTATGTCTGTTGATGCCAATGTGTTAATTTATGAACGTATACGCGAAGAGCTGGCCGAAGGGAAAAGTCTCAAACTGGCCATTGCCGAAGGTTTTAGAAAAGCGATGTCTTCCATCCTGGATTCAAACATCACCACATTCCTTACAGGGGTAATCCTTTATGTTTTTGGCAGCGGGCCTATTGTTGGTTTCGCAACTACTTTAATGATTGGTATTCTTACCTCCCTGTTTGCCGCCATTTTTATTTCACGTCTTATTTTTGAGTGGATGCTGGATAGAAAACAGCCGATCAGCTTCTCTATAAAAGCTACACAGAATTTATTTAAAGATTCCAAGTTCGATTTTATTACAGGACGTAAACGGTTTTACATCTTGTCATCCGTAATTATTATCGCCGGAATTGTTTCCATGTTTACCAAAGGATTTAGTCTTGGTGTTGACTTTAAAGGCGGACGGTCCTATTTTGTTGAGTTCGACAAACCTGTTAAAACTGATGATGTTCGTACAGTCTTATTTAAAGAGTTCGGTACAGCGCCTGAAGTAAAAACATTCGGATCATCCAATGAAGTAAAGATCACTACTGCTTATCTTATTGACGATAATTCGGAAAAAGCAGAAGCTATAATCAATACTAAACTCGCTTCAGGTCTTAAAAAGATTAATCCAAAGTATGAAATTAAGGATTCCCAGACCGTTGGGCCAACCATAGCCAATGATATTAAAATATCGGCTATTTATGCCGTTGGTTTTGCCATATTAATTGTGTTCCTGTATATACTTATCCGTTTCAAAAAGATGGCCTTTGGTTTTGCCGCTATTATTGCGCTTCTGCATGATGTACTGGTATTGCTGGCTATTTTCACCATATTTAATGGCTTACTTCCATTTTCATTAGATATAGACCAGGCATTTATTGCAGCTATATTAACAGTAATGGGTTATTCTATCAACGATACCGTGGTTGTATTTGACCGGGTACGTGAATATATTGACCAACATCACACCAAAGATGAAAACTTACCTACAGTAATTAATAACGCTCTTAACAGTACATTAAGCCGTACGGTAATTACAGGTTTGTGTACCATCATGGTATTAATTATAATCTTTATTTTTGGCGGGGAAATATTAAGAGGTTTCTCTTTTGCTATGCTCATTGGGGTTATATTCGGTACTTATTCTTCTTTGTTTGTGGCTACCCCGTTTGTGGTAGAGTTTATTAAAGACAAAGGAAAAGTTAACCTGGTTCCAAAAGAAGCCAAATAAATACTGAATATCTGAATAGACTATCCGGCTAAACAATTAGCCGGATAGTATTAATTCTTATTTATTCCATCCATTCTGTTTAACAGAAATTATAATAAAAGATTATCCTTCATTAAGTATTAGCACTCCCCTGCTTTACGCAAATAACCAAATCATTAAAACTTGCAAAATATTAAAGTTTTAAAAGTTAAAAATTGATAAATTTGCGCTCTTAACTATAACACTTAAGATAAGGGATAGCACAAAGAAAGCATCTCATAAATCCTGTAATAATGATCACAACAGATATATGTATAATAGGCGCCGGACCGGTTGGTTTGTTCGCAGTTTTTGAAGCCGGACTTTTAAAAATGCGTTGTCATTTAATTGATACTTTACCTCAAATTGGCGGTCAGCTATCAGAGATCTACCCGCACAAGCCTATTTATGATATACCCGGTTATCCAGAAATTAAAGCACAGGAATTAGTTGACCGTTTAAAGGAGCAAATTGCAACATTTGATCCCGGTTTTACTTTAGGCGAACGTGTGGAAACACTGGTTAAGCAAGATGACGGATCTTTTTTAGTGGGCACCAATGACGGAACGATTGTACATGCCAAAGTTGTCGTAATATCCGGAGGCTTAGGCTGTTTTGAACCCCGTAAACCGGAAATTACAGGTTTAGAAAGCTTTGAAGGAAAAGGCGTGGAATATATGGTTAAAAACCCGGAACATTTTAGAGATAAACGGGTAATTCTTGCCGGTGGCGGCGATTCTGCCCTTGACTGGGCTATCTTCCTGGAAAATGTAGCCAGCCGGGTCACATTAATACATCGTGGTGATACATTTAGAGGAGCCCCAGATTCTGCTGAAAAAGTACATGAACTGGCCAGCGAAGGCCGTATAGACCTGATTTTACAATCGAATCTCCTAAGTGTTTCCGGTAACGGGAATTTACAGGAGGTATCTTTTGTAGGACGTAATAAGGTAAACAAAACACTCGAAACTGATTATTTAATCCCACTATTTGGTTTGAGTCCTAAATTAGGCCCCATTGCTAACTGGGGTTTAAACATAGATAAATCAGCCATTAGTGTAAATACTTTTGATTATTCTACCAACGTAGACCGTATTTATGCTATTGGGGATATCAATACCTACCCCGGTAAGTTGAAATTAATTTTATGTGGTTTTCACGAAGGGGCTTTAATGGTTCAAAGTGCCTTTAAGCATGTTTATCCTGATCAGAAATTGAGTTTTAAATACACCACTGTTTATGGTGTTAACAGTTTCTAACATGATAAACATCATCATTGAAGATCGTAACGGCGAACAAAAACCTATTGAAATTCCGGAGGAAATAAACTTAAACCTGATGGAGGTTTTAAAAGCATCAGACTATAATATACTCGCCACTTGTGGTGGTATGGCCTTATGTGCAACCTGCCATGTACAGGTTTTAAAAGGGCTTGATGATCTTCCTTTACCAGGTAATGAGGAAATGGATATGCTTGATACCTTACCGGATGCGGGTTTTGACAGCCGCCTGGCCTGCCAGATAAGGATGAATGAAAATTTGAACGGAATGGTATTTCGCATTCGCGGAGATGAACAATAAGCAATTTTTTAATGAGCAATAACCAACTTTTAAGTGGTTTAAGAGTTATACAATAAAATTTACAAAATGACAGATCTAGCTAAAACTTCCGGTAAATTTCCAAGATTAGTAATAGTTGGTGGTGGTTTTGGCGGTATTGAATTAACCAAACGGCTTAAAAATAAAGATCTTGAAGTTGTGATGCTCGACAGGCATAACTATCATAC
>JBASZP010000184.1:0-2355 GCA_049660965.1 Daejeonella sp.
TTATTAGCGTCTAATTCAGGTTCCTGGGCTAAATACCCCACTGTATAACCGGATGCAAATACAACTTCACCCTGGTAAGTTTTATCTAAACCAGCAATAATTTTTAAAACCGATGACTTACCCGAGCCATTTAAGCCGATAACCCCTATCTTGACTCCGTAGAAAAAGGAGAGGTAAATATTCTTTAAAACTTGTTTTTGAGGCGGGTAAATCTTATTTACACCTGCCATGGAAAAGATAATTTTTTCGTCTGACATTTTTATTTGTAATATGGGTCAAATATCGTAATTTTAGTCAGAGAGTGTTAAGTTATATGCCTATTAAGCACTTTTAACTGGAGTGGCGTAATTGTTGATAACTTGTTACAAAACCGGTTCTTCTTTTAATTCAATAAATTATTAGATTGGACCGCTAAATCAGATAGAGAAAGACAAGAAAATGGAAGCCAAATTTTCCCCCCGTGTTAAAGACGTAATATCATATAGCAGAGAAGAAGCCCTGCGTTTGGGTCATGATTATATAGGTACCGAACATTTACTGTTAGGCCTTATTCGTGAAGGCGATGGAATGGCTATTAAAATCTTAAAAAGCGCCGGTGTTGATACCGCCCATTTACGCCGTTCTGTAGAAGATGCCGTAAAAGGTACATCAAGCACAACCGTAAACCTGGGTAATATTCCCCTTACAAAACAAGCAGAAAAAGTTTTGAAAATAACCTATCTGGAAGCTAAGATCTTCAAGAGCGAGGTTATTGGTACGGAGCATTTATTATTATCTATACTAAGAGATGAAGATAATATTGCCTCACAAATACTTTTACAGCACAATATAAATTATGAAATTTTTAAATCGGAAGTAGAAAACAATAAACAAGGCTTCCGCGATGAGGCCAGCGGGCCTGCCGCCGGAGGTGATGATGATTTTAAGGATGACGATAGTTTTAGCCAACCTAAAAAAGTATCTGATATAAAATCAAAAACTCCTGTTTTAGATAACTTTGGCCGTGATTTAACCCGTGCAGCAGAAGATGGCAAACTCGACCCTATTGTTGGTCGCGAAAAAGAGATCGAACGTGTTTCACAAATACTGTCCCGCCGTAAAAAGAACAATCCAATATTAATTGGAGAGCCTGGTGTTGGTAAATCTGCCATTGCAGAAGGGCTGGCCTTACGCATCGTTCAGCGCAAAGTATCACGTGTTTTGTTTAATAAACGTGTGGTTACTTTAGATCTTGCATCATTAGTTGCCGGTACAAAATACCGCGGGCAATTTGAAGAACGGATGAAAGCTGTAATGAATGAATTGGAAAAATCCCCGGATGTGATCTTATTTATTGATGAAATACATACCATTGTTGGCGCTGGTGGCGCTTCCGGATCACTGGATGCATCAAATATGTTTAAACCGGCATTAGCCCGGGGCGAAATTCAATGTATTGGCGCCACAACCTTAGATGAATATCGCCAGTACATCGAAAAAGATGGCGCTTTAGATCGTCGTTTTCAAAAAGTAATGGTAGAACCCGCCACACCTGATGAAACCATTGAGATATTAACCCGTATTAAAGAGAAATATGAAGAACACCACGGGGTAACTTATACTGATGAAGCCATAAAAGCTTGTGTAAGTTTAACCTCACGCTATATAACTGATCGTTTTTTGCCGGATAAGGCGATTGATGCGCTGGATGAATCAGGTTCAAGAGTACATTTAACCAACATTCATGTACCTCAAACCATTATTGATGTAGAGCAAAAGATAGAAGAAATTAAAGTCGCGAAAAATAAAGTAGTACGCAGTCAGAAATATGAAGAAGCCGCTAAGTTAAGAGATACTGAAAAGAATTTGCTGGAAGAGCTTGAAAAAGCTAAAAGCGAATGGGAAGCGGAAACTAAAACAAAACGTTATACCGTTACTGAAGATAATGTTGCAGAAGTAGTTTCTATGATGACCGGTATTCCGGTACAGCGTGTAGGGCAAACAGACAGTGTGAAATTACTGGGTATGTTTGATGCCATAAATACCCGTATCATCGGGCAGGAAGACGCCGTTAAGAAATTAACCAAAGCTATTCAACGTACACGTGCCGGTTTAAAAGATCCGAAGAAACCTATCGGCTCCTTTATTTTCCTTGGTCCAACCGGGGTTGGTAAAACAGAACTGGCAAAAGAACTTGCAAGGTTTATGTTTGACAGCGAGGATTCTTTAATCCAGGTGGATATGAGCGAATACATGGAAAAATTCGCTGTTTCACGATTGGTTGGTGCGCCTCCGGGATATGTGGGTTATGAAGAAGGGGGGCAGTTAACAGAGAAAGTTCGTCGTAAGCCTTATGCCGTTATATTGTTAGATGAG
>JBASZP010000185.1:0-1796 GCA_049660965.1 Daejeonella sp.
TAGGTATTCTATTTAAATGGCTCGATAAAGTGAAGTACCAGAAGTGTATCCATCCTGTTACAATCGCTGAAATTGAAAAGAATCCAAATCAAACTACCGTTGGCACCTTCCTCATTAAGCTAGATAGTTATGAGCAACTGTTGACTACAGCTCCAATGGCTCCGGAAGTGAGAATTGTTTCCTCGAAGTATGATAGTACAACAAATGACCACAATGATTCAATACTGCTAAATGAAGTGTTTATTGGCAGAGTGGACTTAATGATTTCTGAGGATAAAAAGATTCACTCTAAGGCGGAAGCATTAGGAATTGGGGAGAAAGTATACAATATCAATTCATTTTTGGAAAAAGTCTTTGCTGAAAATCCAGACCTTGTAAAATACCAAGTCTTAGGAGTTCAGCAGAAATTATTTGGTGAACTAGATTTAACTGACCCATTTTTTGATTCATTGAAGGAAGATTACCCTGGTTTTGAACGTTGGTTTCATAGCAAAGCAAATGACAAGGCTTATGTAACAATTAATAAAGAGAATGATAGGCTACTTTCGTTTCTCTTTTTAAAGACTGAGGATAAAGCAGAATCCTACTATGACATCCAGCCAACCTTTACTTCAAAAAAAAGGCTAAAAGTCGGAACATTTAAAGTGGTGAGTAATGGTGTTCGTTTAGGGGAACGCTTCGTGAAAATAATTTTTGATAATGCCATCTCTCAGAAGGTAAGTGAGATCTACGTAACAATCTTTAATAAGCGGGAAGAGCAAAGAAGACTAATAACTCTTCTTGAAGAATGGGGTTTTATTCTACACGGAACAAAGGGGCAAAACGAGCTAGTATATGTTCGTGATTTCTCCCCAAGATTTAATTTAGACAACCCCAAATTCAGTTATCCTTATATCGGACTTACTACCAATGCCTTTCTTATCCCGATATATCCAGACTATCATACAGAACTATTACCAGACTCATACCTCAAAACAGAATCACCCGAAGACTACATTGAACAAGAGCCACATCGCAACGCGTTAAGTAAAGTATATATATGTCGTTCCATAGAAAGAAATATTAAAAAAGGAGACATTATCATTTTTTACAGAACAGCACAAGGTGGTAGTGGGTACCATACAAGTGTGATTACAACTATAGGAATTGCTGAAGGGAAAATCGACAACATTGCTGATGAAAATGATTTCATCTCTAAGTGTCGCAAGCGCAGTGTATTTAGTAACGAAGAGCTTAAGAAATTCTGGAACTACAATCCAAGATTTCGTCCTTTCATCATCAATTTTCTGTATGTTTACTCTTTCAAATTAGGTAAAAGATTGAATCGAAAAGCACTGTTAGATTTAAACATTATTACTGGAGCTGAAAATGAATTGAGGGGATTAAAAAAAATTAGTAGCGAGCAATTAATCACGATTTTAAATTACACTGAAACTAATGAGAGTATTATTGTCCATTAAGCCGGAATTTGCTGAATTAATCTTTGATGGAACCAAAAAATTTGAATTTAGAAAAGCAGTTTTCAAAAATACAGATATAAAGACTGTTGTTGTTTATGCATCTTCCCCAACACAAAAAGTAATTGGTGAATTTGAAATAGAATCAATTTTAAATGATTCACCTGAGAAACTATGGAAAATAACAAAGGCCTTTGCAGGAATTAATGAAGACTTTTTTTACCAATACTTCTCTGACCGGGACACAGCCTACGCTATTAAAATCAAGAAAACTCGTAAGTATAGAAAACCTCTTTGCTTGAAAGAAGATTTTAAACTTACCCCTCCACAGTCCTTTTT
>JBASZP010000186.1:0-1652 GCA_049660965.1 Daejeonella sp.
GTACCGGGCTTTGTTGTTTACGCTTCGCCGCCGTTGGTCGCCGCCAAATCATCAAACGCCGAGGCTTGGTCTTTGACCAGCCGACAAAGCTCACAGCACCAGCCATCAGTTTAAAATATTTATTTTATTTTGATTAAGTGAAAGAACAATATGCACTGGAATGGCCACAGTTTTTTACAGCTACTATTCAAGAGTGGAAACATTTATTAAAGGAAGACAAATACAAAACCATTATTACAGAGGCACTTAAATTTCTTGTTACTAAAGGAAAAGTGACAGTTTATGGTTTTGCCCCGATAGCTATCGGGGTGAGTAACCAACTGCACATAATTTGGCAAAGTAAAAGCAGCAACAGCATTCAAAAAGTACAAAACAGTTTTATCAAACACACTTCAAAGGAATTTAAAAAGCAGTTAGAAAAGGACAATATGCTAACTGAATACGAAGTAAATGCTATTGATAGAAAATATAATTTCTGGCAACGGGATTCATTAAATATAGAGTTGTTTACAGCTTCAGTATTTAGTCAAAAACTAAATTACATTCATTACAATCCGGTTAAAGCAGGGCTTTGTAACTTACCAGAAGAATATCATTTTTCTTCAGCCCTATTTTATGAAAAGGGTATTGATGAGTTTGGTTTTGTTGAACATTATATGGGTAGTGGCTTATTAAATGGTTGAGCAGTGTAAGAAAGTGGCACTTCATTAAATAAGTCGGCTGGTCCCAGACCAGGCCTCGGCGTTTGATGATTTGGCGGCGACCAACGGCGGCGAAGCTTAAAAAAATTTAACAAATTTAACTGTTAATTTGAAATATATCTTTTACGGTCATTTTCTACACAAGAAGAAAGACACTTTAATTTTTGAATCTTTTTATTTACGCTTTCTTGAACCCGATAATAATTATAAAGGCAAATGACATCTAAATCTTCAATAAAAATATTTTGGTCCGTTAACTTTTTATTAATCTGTTGAATATTGTTGGTTGAAAAAATTTCATTTTTAAGATCATAGCCCACATCAGAAGTTTCAGAAAATATAGTTAAGAATTGATAGAAATCGTTATTAATAAAACCCTTCAATCTGAAAAAAATCCCACTGTAATATACAACTACATAATCACATGAAATTGGCACCTTGTTTAGTTTATATACAGAGTCAGCAATTGTACTTGTATCACCATTTCTATATTGTAGCAAAACAAATCTTGCTTTTCCAAATCCATTTGAACGAAGGCTTTTGGCAGTAACTTTTGAGGACGAAATTTCATTCCAATTATCATTTATTGCTGAGTTCCGCTCTGCAGTTATCATCATTTTCGCATGTCGAAATAAATTCGATGTGTCGATTTGACTATAACAATTATTGTGGATTAATAATTGAAAGCCCAATATGCACACACACATAAACCTATTAATCATACTCTTATTTTTTTTATACGCTTTATATTTTTGCCGAAACTCATTTAAAACTTTATCTACATTTTTTCCGCTAGGGTCTCCAGGTCCATGCCCTCTTTCAACGGCAGGTGAATTTTGGTACCCCCACTGGCCCCCACTGGCGCAAGTGTTCCGCTTTAGCGGTTCACTTGTGTCTGTTAGTCTTGGCGGTTTATAACCGCAGTATTAACTCCCCCATTTTTTACAACAC
>JBASZP010000187.1:0-4319 GCA_049660965.1 Daejeonella sp.
GTGGATAATATCTAAATAAGCTAAAGCTGGTTTAACCATTAAAATGTCGGCTCCTTCTTCTTCGTCTAACAGGGCTTCATGCATAGTTTCATTTGAATTCCTAAAATCCATTTGATATGCTTTACGGTCGCCTTTATTTGGGGCTGAGTTTGCGGCTTCGCGGAATGGACCGTAATATGCTGATGCAAATTTAATACTGTAGCTCATGATTGCAGTATTTACAAAATCGTTCTGGTCTAGTTTTGCACGAATTCCAATTACGCGGCCATCCATCATATCAGAAGGGGCAACCATATCAGCACCCGCATGAGCATGTGATAGAGCCATTTTTGCCAGAACCTCTACTGTTTCATCATTATGGACATAATCATCATGCAAAATGCCACAATGCCCGTGTGTAGTATAGGCACAGGTGCAAATATCCGTCACTATAAAAATATCATCAGCAAATTCTTTTTTTAGCTCCCTGACTGCTTTAACAACTATTGAGTTTTCACTATGTGCAGAACTGGCATCTTCTGTTTTATCTTCGCCAACTCCAAACAGCAAAATTTTATTCAGGCCAAGTTTGAGCGATTTTTCAACATCTTTTACCAAATTATCTACAGAAAAATGATTGATACCTGGCATAGCATCAATGCTACTAATTATGTTTTTACCCGGTACAATAAAATACGGATAGATAAACATATCTTTTGATAAGCGTGTTTCAGCAATCATTTCCCGTACAATCGGCGATTTTCTTAATCTTCTGGGTCGAACTAACATAGTGGCTTTTCTAAATTCTATCGGTAAGGGTATCTTAACTATTGAGATTTGTCTAACAATGATTTCTTATAACCCAAATACAGCCTCTGCCAATCCAATTTCATCAGGCGAATAGGGGAGTTTATACTTTACGCCCATTTCATCAAATTTTTTACCTGTTGATTTACCAATGCAAACAACTTTTTGGTCTGGTTCCAGTAAATTATCAATAAAATAAGCCTCTACATTTGAGGGGCTTGTGAAAACCAAAACATCTGCAAAACTTTGCGGTATTTCATCTTTCATTACTGTTTCATAAACAGGCAAATCAATAATTTTTGTTTCTGTAGAAAGCGCTTTTTGCACTGTACGTAATGAGTCTTTAGCTCCCGGAAATAATACTGTACTGCCATTAGCAATTTTTGCAAATTTTTCCCCAATATCCGATGTGTCAATACCTTCATCTTCGCCGTTAAAGTCAGGAATTTTTCCTAATTTCCTAAGCGCCTCTTCTGATCCTCTGCCTAAAACTCCAAATTTTATTTTTTTGGATAATAAGGGTTTAAGCTCAAAAAAATATTCGATAGCATTTTTACTGCTGAAAAATATCCAGTTAACGTATTTTAAAATGTAAGGGTCAAGATTATGTATGGTTGAAACAGTCTTGATTAATGATCTGTCCTCAATTTCAATTTCATGGTTTTGCATCGCTCTGCGAAAATAGCTGGCTTCCGGAAGTTCACGTGTGATGAAAACATGTTTTGGGAATTTACGTTCAGGACTAAATTTAACTACAATCTTTTCAGCTAAACCAATAGTAGTATCCGCTTCCATGAAAAGCCTATCCGGAAACTGGTCGCCCTCATTAGCTTTGCAAGTCCAAACCTGGTAAACACCTTCGTCTTTACGACAATAACTGCCCAAAGGCATGTGACAGCCACCATCAAACATATTTAGCACTTTGCGTTCTACCGCAATTTGTTCGGCAACCTCAGGGTTATTTAAAATCTGTAATTTTGTAAATAGTTCAACATCTGCTTCTCGTATCTGATAAGCCAAAACACCTTGTGCAGGTGCCGGAATTAATTCTGTAGGATCTAATTCTTCTACATGGAATTCGCTCAAATCTATTCCTAAACGATTAACCCCGGCTTTAGCGATCATAATCGCATCATAATCTTCATCACGAAGTTTTTGAATACGTGTAGGCACATTTCCGCGTAAATCTTCAATTTCCAGATCCGGGCGTATAGATAATAACTGGGCTTTTCTACGGTTTGAAGATGTACCAACCATTCCTCCGAATTTTACAGATAATTTTTGGTAAATATCTACGCAATCTTTTAAGATCAAAAGCACTTCAGCGGGGTCTTCCCGCTCAGAAACTGCGGCAATAACAAGTCCCGGAGAATGATTAGTAGGCAAATCTTTATGCGAATGGACAGCAAGATCAATAGAACCGTTTAAAAGTTCTTCTTCAAGTTCTTTAGTAAAAAAACCCTTACCCTCTATCTTATCAAAACTTAGGTTTAAAATTTTATCCCCCTGTGTTTTTATAATTTTTAATTCAGCACTTATTCCAATTACTGCTAATTGATCTTTAACAAAATTAGCCTGCCAAAGTGCAAGCTCACTACCTCGTGTGCCTATTATAATTGAAGATGTATGTTGTGATTTCGGGAAATTTGTTGGCATATATTCTTTTAATTAGCCGCAATAATCAGGAAACAAAATTAGCTAATTTTACGTGGTTTGATTGGAGATCAATTATTATTTACCAATATTTCTTTTGCCATAAGCATTGGAACGCTAATGTATTTCTTCTCCATGTAATTAATTACCTTTTCAAGTACTTCACGGGAATTGGTATCTAATCCTTCTATTTCATTAGCAAAAACAGAATCTATAGCAGTCCGTTTAATTTCTTTGATCTTTTCGGGCACCTTACGCATGGCAATTTCAACACGGCGTTGTTTTAAAACAGGCTGAAATTCTTTTATATTTTGCTCTATAATTTGCTCTGCAAAAATTAATTCTTCGCACCTTTCCTGAAGGTTGCTATTGGCAATTTCCTGTAAGCTATGTACTTCTATAAAATGAACCGGATTATTAGCTATTACTTCCGGGCTTGTATCATTAGGTACTGCAAGATCAACAATTACTTTTTTGGAAGTATCATTATTTAATAATGATTGATAAATCTCATTGGTTATAATTGATTTTACCGCACTTGTACAGGTAATAATTACATCAAAGCCTTTTTTATACGTTTTCAGGTCCTCTAAACTATAAGCTTCGCCGCCTAATTCGTTTGCTAAAGTTTGTGCATGAGCAAGTGTACGGTTAAAGATAGAAAAATTGGAATATTTATGTTTTTTAAGGTATTTAGAAATGTTTTTATTGGTTTCACCAGCACCAATAATTAAAATGCGGGCATTGGTACACATATTTAATTCACGCAATTTGCGATAAGCTAAGGATACAACAGATATAGGTTTACGGGCTATAGCTGTATTGGTATAAACTTCTTTAGCGGTTTTAACAACCCTGTTCATTATTAACCTCAAATAATCGCCGGTTAAATCCGCTTCACGGCAAAGTTCATACGCTTTTCTAAGCTGAGCCAGAATTTCCTTTTCGCCAACTACTAAACTTTCTAATGAACATGAAATTCTGAGCAGATGATTTAGGGCTTCTGCATCTTCATAAACACATGCCTGTCCCACAAGTTCATCCAGCTGTTCATAAGGTACGCATATATCGAGAGTCTGCAATAACCGTTTTACAAACGCATGATTTATCTCAAAAGAAGCTTTAAAAACAAATTCGACCCGGTTACATGTACCAATATAAAATATCTCAGGGATATCAAAAGATAATTTGATATTCTTCAGTCTTTCCTCAAGTGTATTATTGCAAATTACAAATTTGCCTAAATCTTTAAGGTCAGTATTTTTATGGGTAAATGCTATTATCTTTAAGTATTTCAACTATTTAATATTCTCTGTATAAAAACAATTACAAATGTAATCAATAAGCGGTTTTTTATATGTCACTTCTTTGTAATTGCAAATATTTAGAAAGATTATAAATAATTCTAATATAATACTATTTTTCTTTCACTTATTATCCTTATTCAGGATTTATACTTTAAACAACCTCGTAATGAAATATTTTCCAATGGTTTTAATTCTTATATTAAGTTTTCTCCATGTGAGGGCTCAAAAGAAGATAACTATATCCTAAAGAAAGCAAACAATTGACAGCCTCGTTAATTCTGATACCGCACTTATTCTTATAAACAGGCAAAATAAGAATCAAATCCTTAAAGTTGATCTAACGCTGTTTGATGCTTATAATGTTATATTAGAGAATGATCAAACAGGTATAGAAAACAAAAAACCTCCTTATTATTTCTATGATTTAAACTTTGATGGAAAAAAGCATCCTTTAAAAATCATTAATCAAACATTTTATTAAACCACCACTCTAAACCAAAACGGCTTCCTTAATACATCTATTGGTAGAAACTTATAAAAAATTAAAAAAAAGAATATGAATCTTTATACCTG
>JBASZP010000188.1:0-1744 GCA_049660965.1 Daejeonella sp.
CATTAGGCGTCGTCAAGGGCCGAGGTACATCTAGAAGTACTAATAGCTATTTTTTTAACAATCAATCTGATGGAGATTTTGTTTATTATAGACTCAGACAAGTTGATTTCGATGGGAAAGAAACATATTCACATGTAATACTTGTCAAGAATGAGAAACAAACAAGGATAATAGATAGTCGTCCCTTAAAAACCCAAATTAGGTAAATTCATATTAATGTATACAGCTTGGCAATAGTTAAATATTTCTTCCAAAAAGTGCCAAAAAGATGATTTCCATTTATTCATCATCCTTTTAAAGTTAAATGCTGCTGCTGCAAGCATAATATTTATATTATCCCCAAATATACCTTTATAGAAGTTCCTTCCCAATCTGTGATCCGTCTTCAAATGCCCTATGATTGGTTCTATAGCCGCCCTTCTCTTGAAGGCCCGTTTTAGTTTTTTCTGACTGTATGGACTCTGTGTTTTGTTATTGAATACTTTGGGTATTTGAATTTTTGTCTCTCCTATCTGTACTTTGCCTTTATATCCTCTATCTACTGTAGCTGTTTGGGGTGCCTTACCTGTCAGGGCTATGGCTTGCGACAATGCAGGTTCAAGCGTGTGACCATCATATTCATTGCGGAAACCTTTAGCTCCTAAGATGACTCCCGTGTTTTGTGTGATGACTAGGGATACTTTATTGCCAAACTCATACTTCTTATGTTCTTTTCCTTTGGATATACATTGGACTTCCGGTTCGTGGATGGAGTATATCTTATTTTTTGTATCACGCTTTTGACTCAATATGGTTTTAAATAAGGAAAGTTTGGGGCCATACTTCGTATCTGGCCCTAAATTCCTTTCCAACTCCCTCACCAGTCTACCTGCTATCGTCTTGATTTTCTTATCTGCTTTAATGGCTTTAGATCTGTTTTGGGGATGGCTTCTGAATCGTTGTGCTACTGATAACTTCTTGACCACTCTTTTATAACTTTGTCTCTTGTTCAGATTTTCATCATCTATTATTTTCCAGCATGATTTTATGATCTTCTTATGCAACTTAGCATCTGTTGGATAAGTAATATTCTTTTCTTGTACCGTTGTATCTACGCTCACATGCGGATCATCGCCATCTTTTCCATTTATTCGGATGCTCTCTTTGAGTATAAGAGAAATGCCATCTTCTCCGATACGCTTGCGAAAATGTACCAGCTCAGATGATTCACACGGTGCGCCTGATTGGATTTGGTCCATGCCGCAAAAATATTGATAGTACATGTTTTCTTGCCATTGCTCTACCACACTTTCATCGGACAAATTGCGTAAATGTTTGATAATCAACAAACCAACCATCAATCTTATAGGCTTGGCGGGACGTCCGTTATCTTGACAATAGAGGGAAGAAAAACTAACTTCAAAGGTATTCCAATTGATATGATCCGCCAAGATGAAGAATGGATGTCGTTGGTTCAAAGTACTTCCCAATGAAAAGAAAAGTGACAGTTGGCATTTATCTCTCTTTTTGCTTAACATAACTCAATATTTGCAAGGTTTATGGCATAAATTTACCGATTCTTGCAAATAATAACAACTTTTTATATCCTTAATTTACTGTAAAACAAAGATTTAAATACATTTTAAGGACTGACTACTTAAGACAATTATAGTAAAAATAAATTGGATTGCGAAAATGACAGATTTTGAAACATTGGAACTGCGACTTTTATATCATGTTATTTTGAAATCGAATTTACTATAAG
>JBASZP010000189.1:0-2128 GCA_049660965.1 Daejeonella sp.
ATAACTACATAAAAAAAGGCAAACTACTGTTGTGGTTGGGCGGAATAAAAAAAGGGCAGGGTGAGCTAGATTCAGCCAAGATTTTTTTGCTGAAATCCTTACAGCTATTTAAGAATAGTCCCTTAGACAAGAATCAGGAAATCATTAAAGTCTATAATAACCTGGCCAATGTGTATGCGGAAGAGTGGAATTATGGGGAGGCCACAAATTACTATGAGCAGTCAATTCATTTAAATGGCCAAAGAGTAAGAAATTATAATGAACTTACTTTTTCTTGTTCTAATCTAGCCATATTAAATAGCAATTTTGAAAATCAACTTAAGTCTGAGTATTGGTTTGGCGAAGCGTTGAAGTGGATGAAGCAAGCTAAAATTGATCCTGTGCGTTCTGCATTGATTTTGCAAAACTATGGGGCGGTTTTAAACAAGCGATTCGAAATTGAAAAGGGATTGGATGCCTACAGACAGGCTTTGCAAATCATCGATCCCCTTAAACAAGAAAGGATTGATATCTATGCACAAATTTTAATTGGCATGGCCATCTCCTATCTTCAACTAAATCAATCCGAAAAAGCAGAACCTCTTGACAAAGCTTTAGATCAGGTTGCTGAAGATTTAAAAACTCATTGGCAAAATGAGTATGGAAGCTATTTGCTTTGGAAAGTATTCAAGTTTCAAAATGAAAGCAAGTTTCATGAAGAAATGGAAATTCTCAATCAACTGGAAAAGTCCTATGAATCGAAAGAAAGGGATGATGTGTGGGCAGATATCATTAGTCATAAGGCTACTTGCTTGATGAACCTTCACCAATATTCAGAAAGCCTAAGGTGTCATCGGAACGTATATGATTACTATATTAGAATATTTCCTGCAACTCATTCATACATTGTATCAACCCTGAACAATATCGGCTCTGTTTTTTTTATGCAGGGTCAATATGACTCATCCCGATTCTACCTTGAACTTGCCAAGAAATACAACTTACTTCCTGAAGTCACTGTTCTTCCTGAAGAAAGCAGATTCTCATCCAAAATTGAATGGCTCGTTTCTAACTACTATTTATTGAAGTTGGCCAAAAAAGCGTACCACAATGGTCAAGCAGATTATGAAACTCTTGAATTAGCTGACGGACTTATTCTTTCGGCACTAAGCATCCTTGACTCAAAGCGCTTTGAGCTTAGTAATGAAGGAGACAGGATTAATCTGGCCCGCTTAGCTCGAGACTTCTTTGATGAAGCCATGGACTTCTATTATATATTAAGTCAGGAAAAGTCAACTTATATAAACAAAGCGTTTATGATTTCTGAAAAGGCCAAGTACCAGGCGTTGCAGAAAGCTATTGGACTTGACAAATTGAGTAATTTCACCCGCGTTGCCACTACCATTTCAGACGAAGAGAAATCCCTTAACAATAAGGTAGCTCAATTAGAATATCAATTCGCGCAGGAAATATCTAAAAACAGTGAACCAAGTAAAGACCTTTTGGAGGAATATGAGCAAGAATGGACACGATCTTCCGCCCGTCTTGATAAATTGATAGATTCAATTAAGGTAAGGCTTCCTGATTACTACGATCTTAAATTCAATAAGGCAACCGTAGATATTTCCACACTCAGAGCTGATTGCTTAACCAATGCAGAACAACAAATTTGGGTGTCATATTATGTAGGAGATACCACCACGTATGCGATAATTATCAACAACACCAAAGCTTCGTTCATAAAACTGGGATCCAGCCAGGAAATCAAAAAGCAATTGAAGGCATTAAATAATTATGCCACACAATTTTCTCCCCATCATGAAGAAATTCAAATAATATCAGGAAAATTATATGATTTTCTTCTTGCCCCTGTAAAAGCTACACTCACAAAAAGCGAATTAAGGGCAAAAAAAATGGTTATTATCCCCGATGACGCTCTTAACCTTCTCAACTTCGAATTGCTAGTTAATTCGTCAAGCAAAACCCCGCTCGCTTATGCTCTTTATCAAAATCAATTCTCGTATGGATTTTCTTCAACCCTTTTATGGATGACCTTTGGCAATAAGAACAATCGGAAATTTGAAGGCATCAATTTACTTGGCTTTGCGCCTGAATTTGAAAATAACGGACCAGCTGCAAACACGCGCGA
>JBASZP010000190.1:0-4002 GCA_049660965.1 Daejeonella sp.
CCCTTTGCCCGCTATGTAGTGATGCACCAGAATGATATCTCTTTTCCTTTTAAACGTTTCCAGATACAGCCCGTTTGGCGTGCCGATCGTCCACAGCGGGGGAGATACCGTGAGTTTTATCAATGCGATGCCGATGTGGTAGGCTCCGATAGCTTGCTGAACGAAGCTGAATTTATTCTGATTTATGATGAAACGTTACGCCAGTTGGGTTTAAAGGATTTTGTCATAAAAATTAATAATCGTAAAATTCTATCCGGCATAGCCGAAATAATTGGAAAACCCGAACTAATTGTAGACATGACCGTTGCCATTGATAAATTAGATAAAATTGGCCTGGATGGTGTTTGCAAAGAATTAATTGAACGTGGCTTTACACCTGCTGATTTGGAAAAACTAAAACCTGTTATATTATTAGAAGGTTCAAATACTGAAAAACTGGATAGTCTGCGTAAAGTATTAGCCCATTCAGCAACCGGTTTAAAAGGAATACAAGAAATTGAAAGCATTTTCAATTATCTGTTTAATCTCAATACTCAATACTCAATACCCAATACCTTAGAGTTAGATATTACCCTTGCCCGCGGTTTAAACTACTATACCGGGGCTATTTTTGAAGTAAAAACCAATGAAGTTAATATGGGGAGCATTGGCGGTGGTGGCCGCTACGATGATTTAACAGGCATGTTTGGTTTAAAGGACCTGACAGGTGTAGGAATATCTTTTGGCGCCGATCGTATTTATGATGTGCTTGAAGAATTAAACCTATTCCCCCAGGGCACAGAACAAAGCACTAAGGTTTTGATCAGTAATTTTGATACTGAAGCCGAGCGTTATGCACTTCCCATGTTGCAACAGATCCGGCAAAAGGGTATTGCCGCGGAAATATATCCCTCAGCCGCAAAACTGAAAAAGCAAATGGCTTATGCCGATGATAAAAAGATCCCTTACGTGATACTGATTGGAAGCAATGAAATGCAGTCCGGATTACTAACCCTGAAAAATATGCAAACTGGGGAGCAGGAAAAACTTTCAGCGGAAGAAGTGATAAGCAAAATATTAGAATAATTTCTTTGTTTAAATAAAAGTTTTTTTTAAATTCATGATAAATTTCCACACAGGATTTTGTTAAAAAAGTGCGTTTTTTAATAAAAACTTTGCATGAAATTACCGTTTACTAAATAATACCTACCGTTTACTCAGTGAACCACTAATTTTATAAAATGAAATATTATCCTTGTAACGTACTTGTTAAATGAGTACAGCAGATATTTTAAAATTATAAATAGTTTAATTAAGTAATTTAAAAAACAATCATTATGGAACGTAAAGACTTTTTAACAATGTTAGGTGTGGGCGCTGGTTCAATTGTCATTGCATCGTGTTTAGGCGCCTGTGGCAAAGATGATAACACAAACCCCTCTCCGGATCCTGATCCAACACCGGGAGTGAAAACAGAAAAAACAAGAGTAAACGATGTAGCAAATAGGCCAGAGTTTGGTAATGGAGGCGTTGGTTATATTATCAAGGAGGGGGTAATTATTGCGAAAAACAATTCTACTTATATTGCATTAGGATCAGCATGTACTCATGCTAGTTTGTCAATGACATATAATAAGATTAATGCTAATTTTCCTTGTTCAGGATCGGCTGGTGATGGCCATGGCTCTGTTTTTAATTTAGATGGTACTGTCAAAACTGGGCTAAAGTTGTAAAAGCTTAACTAAATACAGTACTGAATTAGATGGTGCTAATTTGATAGTATATACCACATAAACATTAATTTATTATCCAGTTTTGTTGATTGTAAATAGTTTAATAAGTATTATTGATCATTCAAAACAATAATATATGAGAAAATCAGCTACATTCTTATTTCTTATTTTACCTTTTACAACTTTAGCCCAGGATGAAGACCTGATGAAACTGGCGACAGACAGCAACGCGGTTATGGTTAAAACCGCAACATTTAAAGGAAACCGGATAATCAACGGACATTCTGTGGAAACTGTTGGGAAAAAGAATTTGGATTTTATTATTTCCCATCGTTTTGGCCAGGTAAACCTTGGATATAAGCAATTTTTTGGCCTTGATGCAGCTACTATTCGTTTAGGGCTGGAATATGGAATGACAAATGATGTGATGATCGGCCTGGGCAGAAGCTCTGCCTTGAAAATATATGACTTTTTTGGCAAATTCAAATTGATTAAACAAAGCAGCGGGGGTAGTAATATCCCCGTTTCTATAACCGGTTTTGGAGCTTATACCATTCGTACCCAGGATACAGATCCAAAACTTTCTGCGAATGACAGGAGTAATTATACCGCCCAGTTGTTAATAGCCAGGAAATTTAGTGAAGCATTTTCATTACAATTAACTCCCTCGTTTATTTACCGCAACAAACCCGACTTTGTGAATGATAAAAAGTCTGTTCTTGCCGCGGGTATTGGAGGCAGAATAAAAGTAACCCGCCGTTCATCTATTAATGGTGAATATAATTACGTTCTTCCTAACCAGATAGATGATAGTTATACCAATAATCTGTCTTTCAGTTATGACATTGACACGGGAGGGCATGTTTTTCAATTACTATTTACTAATTCATACGGAATGGTAGAACGCCAGTTTATTACGGAAACAACAGGAAGCTGGCGCAAACAAGATATCCATTTTGGATTTAATATTTCACGTACATTTTCTTTTAATAAACAAAAATCTAAATCATGATCAAGACATCCTATCTATTATTAACAATTGTATTGTTTAATAATGCCTTATTAAAGGCTCAAAGCAATTTATTGCTATTTACTAAAACTGGTGAAATCAGCTTTTTCTCTAAAGCTTCTCTTGAAGATATTCAGGCTAAAAACAAGAATGTGACTTCCTTTATTAACACTAAAACAAAAGAAACAGTGGTTCGTGTTCCCATTACTCAGTTTCAATTCCCCAACAAACTGATGCAACAGCATTTTAATGAAAATTACCTGGAAAGCGAAAGTTATCCGGCAGCTACATTTAAAGGTAATATAGCTGAAGTTATTGATTTTGCAAAACCCGGCATTTATGATGTTACCGCTAACGGAACATTTACTCTACATGGCGTTAGTAACAAAAAAACATTGAAGGGCAAATTGACCATTGCAGATAACACAGTTAAATTAGATAGTCAATTTGATATTTTATTGGCAGATTATAAAATAGATATACCAAAACTGGTATTTAATAAAGTAGCTGAAAAAATAAACATAACAGCTAATCTAAGTTATCTGCCTTATAAAAAATAAAACAGTTTTATCCGTTGATTTTTTTCATTTTTGAAAAGTTAATCATCAAAAATGAATATTCATCATATTAGCCCGGAATTATTATCTCTTTCTCTTATAGATAAGATCGTTACAGAGGATTATCAAATAAACTTATCTGAAAAAGCTAAAAATGCTATTGTTAGATGCAGAGAGTATCTTGATCAAAAGATAGGAGATAGTAAATCTCCTTTATACGGTATAAATACCGGTTTTGGCTATATGCAGAATGTGGTTATACCATCCGATAAGCTAACGAAACTTCAACATAATTTACTGCTTTCTCACGCCTGTGGTACAGGTGAATTAGTTCCGCAAAAGATTGTGAAGCTTATGTTGCTTCTTAAAATCCAATCACTGGCTTATGGTAATTCCGGCATCAGCTTACAAACGGTAGAACGCCTCATTTACATGTATAATCACAATGTACTTCCTGTGATTTATACCCAGGGTTCTTTGGGTGCATCTGGTGATCTGGCCCCGCTTGCACATTTGGCATTGCCGTTAATTGGAGAAGGAAAAGTATGGCTCAACAATAAAATAATTAGGACTGCTGAATGGTATGCTCAAACAGATATTAAACCATTACAATTACAAACTAAGGAAGGTTTAGCATTGATTAATGGCACACAATTTATGGCAGCGTACGGCGTACATATTTTACTTCAAAGCCAGCGGTTATCCATTTGGGCTGATATTATAG
>JBASZP010000191.1:0-3637 GCA_049660965.1 Daejeonella sp.
TTGAAATTAAAAAAGGTAATTTATTTGTCCATTATGGACACGGTAGATACGGTTATTGGCAATATAATTTTAGGTATCAAGAACCTGATTTTGAGTTAATAGGTTATGAGTCAAGTAATGGCGGTGCTGTAATTGATAGCGAAACGAGTATTAACTTTTTAAGTAAAAAGAAGCAAGAAAAAGTGAACATAAACGAAAATGCAGAGGGTGGAGATGAAGTTTTTAAAGAAACGTGGAAAAAAATAAACGTAAATAGACTTGTTAAATTATCAGAAATTAAAGACTTTGACGAACTTGATATGTCCATATATTAATAACAAGAATAACTGCCCATAACAGCGGTTTGGCAAAAGCAGGGCAGACGGATGTAATTGAACATTTGTACTGCTATCAACATTTATGCTTAATTTCGGCTGACGATTTTCAAAGCCCTGCCTTCGCCAAGCCGTATTCCGTTGGGCGTCATTATAGAAAGACCGTATGGACAATAAAATATTTTTCAAAGAACAACTACTTAAAACACTAAATAGCAGTTTAGTCGGACAAGTGTTTTTGGACAATATGACTTTTGTAATCCTACCAAGTAATGCTGACAATGAAAAACCTAAAAATACTTGGGACGAAATTATTAATTGGAGGGTTTTGCCGACAAGTACAGAAGTTAAACTATCATTAGACCAAGTTTTAGATACTCTAACTTCAAGACGAGGTCTTTTACCTCTTTGGATTAAAGTTAAACTACAAAGCGAAGACTTGATTTTACTAAATATTAGCAGACGATTTCGAAAAGTAAAAGACATAAAAGAGTTTCACAAAGACAATGAAAATATGCCATTTGTTTTTGACAATACCATTGACATTGAATTTACAAATGAGATTCATAAAATTGGATTGACACGGAAACTTTTATGGAACTTTGAATTAACTGAACCAGAGAAAATACTTTTTGAAAAATACCCATTGACTTTTAGTGATATTAGGCAATTCGCTGAAAACCATTTTAAAAGCCATATTTATTTTCCACCAGACTATAACCATCGCAAAACAGACACCAAAAGATATAGCAAATTGGTAATTAAAAAAGATACGGAATTTTCTATACTTGAAAATATTGACACAACAAACGAGAAAAATATTTTGACGACAACTGATATTGACAAAATTTTAGACACATATTTAGACAAAGAAATGAATTACCGAATTGACAACTTAACAATAAAAAAATAACGAACGCCCAACATCGGTTTGGCAATATGGCGGCTGAAGTGCTTCTATGAAACATTTGTGCAAGGTTCAATAGCAGTAATTCTAATGAACTTTAGTGCTAAAAATCCGCCACATCGCCAAGCCCTGTTCGTTGGTGGCAAGGCTAAACAGACATTCCGTTTCCAAAATATGACTTACGACTTTTTCGCAGACAAGGCAGACAAACTTCAAGTTCTTGAATACATATTCAGTAAAACAGATTTGCAGGTTTACGACTTAGGTTCGCCGTATGGACAAGAGATTTGTAATTATAAAAGTATCGAAGACATTTCCTCAAAGTTTGACCTTACCAATGGTGACAAGTTCGCTGTGACATTTCAACTTTGGACACCTCGTCATAAAGGACAGGTAATATTTAGAAAAATTGACCTTGACCCAAAGCATTGTAAAGGACACACTTTTCGTTATTCGACAGACGGTTGGGGTCTTATTCAATTATATTTCGGCGGACTTAAAAACAATGAACTTAATCAATCACATATTGGACATTTCAATGAAGCTGGAGCTTTAAAGAATGAAGGTTCGACCACATTTAACGGCAAAGTGAATTCATGGGACTGGACAGAAATTCAGGCAACTTCACGGAAATTAAAATACCAAATACACAATAAACTTGCGACAAGAAAAATTGGAGATTTTGGAGTTTTACCTGGAGCAGACAAACTTGAAAAAGAAGGAATAAAATTTCGCTGACAAGAAGCCCAGCCACCAACATTGGGTTTTATGCAAGTTGGGCTTGACCAGCAAACATCAGCCAATTGCAAATCCAAGCTGTGGTCCGGGCTTGACGAATAAATCTCAACTTTAGTTCTTAAATTCAACTTTATATTTTCAATCAGCAGCGGTTATCGGCAGACGGAATACTAATTCCCAACCTGCATAAAGCCCTGCCCGTTGTACGTCACCCTAAACGACATCCTACTAACATTTAAACATCAATGACTTTGCCGACACGACCCAACGCTATTTTTAGCACATTGCAAAGCACACAAAACCTCGACACAAAGCCAACCTTGCAAAGAGCTAAAAATGCCAACGCCCCAAGCCCACCCACCACCCAGCAGACGGAATTCTTATGAGCTTTATTTAATACATCAACATAATATCAGCTATCAACAGCCCAACAAGTTTGACAATAAACAAATTTTCGAAAACCCTCAAACGTATAATTGTGGGACACAGCACTAATTTTGAATTGACAACTTTACAATCAAATCACCCTCACAGAGTTATAACTCATTTATATTCGTATTTTTAAGCCTATTTTATTAAGCTAATGGCAGATCCAACAATACACATATTAGACAATGACAGCGAAGCGGACACTTGCCGAAAAGAAGTGTTGCCGAAACTGTATGACAGCCAATGGACAGACGAGTTAATCCTTGAACAAAGGACTTTTACTGACGGAAAAATTATTGTGATAGGAAGAAAAGCAAGAAGAAAAAAAGCGAAACGCTTTGACTACTTGCTACGCTATTCACAAAACTATCCGATTGCAATTGTAGAAGCAAAGAAAAAATTCAAGTTGGCTGCTGACGGCATCCAACAAGCAAAGGACTATGCTCAAATACTCGGACTTAAATTTGCATACTCGACAAACGGAACGGAAATATTAGAATTTGATTTTATCACTGGACTTGAAACCAAAATTTCAAAATACCCAACACCGACAGAACTTTGGAACAGATTAAACCAATCCGAACCAATAAAGCCCGAAATTCAAGAAACATTTTTAAAACCATTCTTTGCCACAAGTGGCAAAGAAGTTAGATACTATCAACGAATTGCAATTAACCGAGCAGTTAAAGCAGTTTTGGAAGGCAAGAAAAGAGCCTTACTAACTTTAGCGACAGGAACAGGAAAAACAACAATTGCTTTTCAAATCATTTATAAACTTTGGAATAATCGTTGGAACACAAAAGGCGAACACCGCAGACCAAAAGTTTTATTCCTTGCCGATAGAAGTATTTTAGTTACAGACCCACACGCCAAAGACTTTGCAGTTTTTGGTGATGCAAGATGTTTAGTTCCCGAAGAAGGTTTGCCAAGTAGCCGAGAAGTCTATTTTTCTACTTATCAATCTTTGGCAGAGGACAGTAACCGAGCAGGAGCATTTAGAAAATTACCGAGAGATTTTTTTGATTTGATTGTTATTGATGAGTGCCACAGAGGAAGTTCATCAGACGACAGCAATTGGAGAGTAATTTTAGAATATTTCAATACATCTGTTCAAGTTGGTTTAACGGCTACGCCATTAAGAGACGACAACAAAGACACTTACGCATATTTTGGAAATCCGCTTTACATATACAGTTTAAAGAAAGGAATTTAGGACGGATTTTTAGCTCCATATTTGGTTCATCGTGTA
>JBASZP010000192.1:0-2747 GCA_049660965.1 Daejeonella sp.
GTGCAACGGTAATCGGACTGGATAAAAAAATAAGATTAAAAGGCATTCAAATGACCTCTCCGGATATCCGGGCGGGAGTTTCTCTTTTAATCGCGGCGCTTTCTGCACAAGGCACATCTATTATCCATAATATAGAACAAATTGAGCGGGGCTACCAGGATATTGATGTCCGTTTAAGAGCTTTGGGCGCTGATATTAAACGCATAAGCGCTACCTCCTCAGGGCATTAATTTGGCTTGATAGCTTCGAAAGAAACCTCCTAATTATAAAAAAAGCCTCACTAATAATGAGGCTTTTGCTTTTAGAGTTGACTTATTTTTTCGGTATTACCGTCTGGTTTGGTTTTTTACTTTGCTGGGTACGCATATAATCATCCATCCGTTTTTGGAAACCGGATTTTGCCTTTCCTTCGGCTACGGGCTTTTTCTTATTCTCCTGTATTTTAGCATGAATTTTCTCATCATCAACAAACATGCGGATAAGGTATTGCTGTGCGAAAGTTAGCATATTAGCCAGGAAGTAATAATAGTTTAATCCGGAAGGATAGCTGTTTAAAACTCCAAAAAAGATGATGGGAGTAATATAACCGATGTATTTCATTTGCCCTGTTGCGCCGGATACCTGGTTATTAAAATAGGTATAAATTAAGGTTGAAATGGTCATTAAAATACACATCAAACTAATATGGTTTCCTAAGAACGGCAGCGTAAATCCTAAATTGAAAAAGGCATCATAAGTAGAGAGGTCTTTCATCCATAGAAAGCTTTCCTGTCTTAATTCAAACAGATTAGGAAAGAAGAAGAAAAATGCCATAATAATTGGCAATTGCAACAGCATGGGCAAACAGCCTCCAAGCGGGTTTACCCCGGCTTTCTTGTATAGTTTTAAATATTCCTGCTGTAAAAGAGTAGGGTTATCATCGCCTACCTTTCCTTTAATTTCATCCATTTCGGGCTTTAGCACCCGCATTTTAGCCATTGAAAGGTATGATTTATAGGTAAGCGGAAACAACACTACCTTTAAAAGAATAGTTAAGGCCAAAATGATCAGACCATAATTCCAGTTTAATTTGGTAAACCAGTTAAATACAGGGATTACTATAAAACGGTTAATATACTTAAGCGGCCAGTAACCTAAATCGACCTGTTTTTCTATATCATAACCCTGGGCTTTTAAGGTTGTAAACTTATTGGGCCCAAAATAAAACTCCATCGGGAAATTCATATCAGCCTGTTTGCCAAATGGTATTTGCATATTAGCTGCAAAACCTTTTACCACATCTTTTTCCGCACTGGTTTTTACTGCAAGGCCTCCCTTATCAAAACCATTTTTTGCGATTAAAACATTGGAAAAGAAGTGCTGTTTAAAGGATATCCATTGTATTTTTCCATCAGTAAGTTCTTTCTCTTCATCTTCGCTTACGCTTAAATGATCTACTTCATCTTCAACAGGTTTATAATACGCTGTAGAATAGCGGTGTTCACTGGCAATATCTTTCTCTTTTTGCTTTAAAATGGTTTCCCAGTTTAAAACTAATTTTTGGGCAGGGTCAATAATATCCTGCATTTCATTAGTATTGATGCTAAAGCCAACTTTATAACTATCCTCATCCAGCATATAACTATAATCAATATAATGTTTCTGATCATAATTTAATCTTAGAACCACATTATTCCGTATCGTTTTAACATCAGGAAAGGTAAAATAGAGATCATTGGTATTGATAGTTTTACCTGCGACATTAAATACCAAACCAAATTTATTTGCTTCACCTTCAAACATGATCAATGGTTTTTGATCGAATGTTTTAAAGTTTTTCAACTCTACTGAAATTATCCTTCCGCCTTTCGGGCTGATCTTTACTTTTAAAAGTTTATTCTCTATAACAATTGCTTCATTACTTCCTGTTAAGGCTGAGCCAAAAGGGCCGGATAACAGGGCGGAATCAATCGTTTTTGGCTGATTAAGGGTTTTCGCTGTATCAAGACTTACTGATTTTGACGGTAACCTATTTTTTACCCTGGCAATTGAATCCTGAACGTATTTTTCTTTTTTGATTTCTGATTCGGAAGGTTTCAGGAAAAATGTAGAGCCTACTAATATGATGAGGATCAAAAAGAGGCCTGTAAATGTATTTCTATCCATTGTATGTGTTAATAATCGGCTATTGCAAAAAAGCAATTACTTTTTTCTTACCCGGTTTAGGCAAGCGGCGACAAAGTTAACAAAAAGTGGATGAGGATTATCAACTGTTGACTTTAATTCCGGATGAAATTGTGCACCTATAAAAAAGGGATGGTTTTTCAGTTCAATAATTTCCACTAAATTGTTTTCCGGGTTAATTCCCGAGGCAAGCATACCCTCTTTTTCATATTGCTCCAAATAGGCGTTATTGAATTCATACCGGTGACGATGACGTTCTGAAATTCTGCTTTTGTTATAAATTGCAGCGGCTTTTGTTCCTTTTTTAAGGTCGCAATTGTAAGCGCCCAAACGCATGGTACCTCCCTTATTAGTTACCTTCTTTTGGTCTTCCATTATAGAAATTACCGGATTAGCGTTATCCTGATTTATTTCTGTACTATGGGCGTTTTTCAAATTCAACACATTTCTGCCGAATTCAATTACTGCGCACTGCATCCCCAGGCAAATACCAAAAAAGGGTATTTGCTGCTCACGTACATATTGTATGGCCTCAATTTTACCATCAATACCCCTGCTTCCAAAACCGGGGGCAACCAAAATAC
>JBASZP010000193.1:0-29965 GCA_049660965.1 Daejeonella sp.
GGGCTACCCCTGCCCAAATATCCATGGCTAAACGGAATAGTGTTGAAACTGCTATAAACATTGCCCGGGAGGCCCGCCAAATGTTAGGCGGAATGGGAATTACCGGCGAATTCCCCATTATGCGCCACATGATGAATTTAGAATCTGTTGTAACCTATGAAGGAACGCATGATATCCATTTACTGATTACCGGGATGGATGTAACAGGTTTAAATGCCTTTAAATAAACAACAAAAATATCATGAATAAAGTATGGTTTATAACAGGTTGCTCCACAGGCTTTGGCCGTGAGTTAGCCAAAGAGGTTTTAGCATTGGGTTACAAGGCTGCGGTTTGCGCCCGTAAAACTGAGGATGTGCAGGATATTGTTTCCGATTTCCCGAAAACGGCCCTTGCGGTAAAACTGGATGTGACCAAAGCAGATGAGATAAGCGCAGGTGTAGCATTGGCCCTGAATAAGTTCGGGCAAATTGATGTACTGGTAAATAATGCCGGTATTGGGTATTTTGCTGCTATTGAAGAAAGCGAAGAAGCGGAAGTGCGCCACATGTTCGATATTAATTTCTTTGGCCTGGCCAATGTAACTAATGCTATATTACCCATTATGCGTAAACAACATAGCGGGCACATCCTGAATATTGCTTCTATTGGCGGACTGGCTGCCTTTCCGGCAATCGGGTTTTATAATGCGACCAAATTCGCGGTTGACGGTTACTCCGAAGCGCTGGCCAAAGAAACAGCACACCTGGGAATTAAAGTAACCATTATTGCACCCAGTGGTTTCCGTACCGACTGGGCAGGCCGCTCTGCAAATAACAGTCCCATTATTATAGCAGATTATGCCAATACTTCGGGCGCCAATAAGGATAATATCCGCGGATACAGCGGCAAGCAGCCCGGCGACCCCGTACGTGCCGCAAAAGCCATCATCAAAGTAGTAGAAACGGCTAAGCCACCTTTGCGTTTACTTTTAGGCGCTGCTGCCTTAAAAATTGCCTGCGGCAAACTACAGGAACTGCAAAAGGATTTTGATGCTTGGGAAGAAACAACTGTTGGAGCAGATTTTCCGAAAGAGTAAAGATTACTCTATCCCCCAGCTTACATACTGCACTTTATATTTACAAACAATTCGGATGCTGCATATTACTTTAACAAAATATAAAAATATCTGTATATGATTTTTTAAGAAAGATGACCAATAATCTGCTTATGTCAAAATATCTATCTTCATTTCCTAATATGAATTTGATTAAGAAAAAAAAGTATTCAACCCGCCATAAAAAAGAAATGCTCCTCATTCTATGGATGATTTGTAGCATTAGCTTGTTTGCGCAACCTGTTACCATACCTGCTATCAGCCCTTCAACAAATCTTCCGCCGATTAATTATGCCGAGAATAGAATTTATAGCAATGAGATGGACACTTTTTACAAGAAGCTATCCGAAATGCAACAAAAACATGATGGAGTAGTGCGTATTGTTCAAATTGGTGATTCACATATACAGGCTGATTTTTTATCAGGGGTAGTAAGAAATGGCCTTCAACAGGCTTTTGGTGACGCCGGAAGAGGATTAATATTTCCTTACCAGGTAGCCAGATCAAACGGGCCTTCAGATATTAAAAGCAGCAGTAACACTAGTTGGAAAGCCAATCGGCTGACATATCAGAAAATAGCTTTGGAATGTGGTATTTCAGGCTTTTGTATTCAAAATAACAAGCCGGATGCAACGATTAATTTTTCTTTGCAGGCAGATACAGATGGTGTACAAACTTTCAACCATTTAAAATTATTTACTGATACTAATTCGCAATGGCTTTTGCGTATAGACAGTACTACAGTTACACAATTAAAAATGAATTCATCCGATAGCAACAAGATCTATCATGATGTATCACTGGCCATGCCAGTTACTGGTTTTTCGCTCAGCACACAATGGTCTGGTACCGATCAATCTTTTTATGGTGCATTGCTGGAAAATGATCAGCCTGGTATTATTTATAACAGCATTGGTGTAAATGGAGCGAGATATGATCAGTATAACAAGACCGCTCTTTTCTGGAAGCAGTTGCCGGCATTGGAGGCTGATCTGTATATCATCTCTCTGGGAACAAACGAAGCACAGGCAGCATCTTTTAACGAAGCTGCATTTAGCGAAATCGTCAACACATTTATCAGTAATTTAAAAACAGCCTCGCCCAATGCTGCCATCCTAATTACAACTGCTATAGATTCCTATAAAGGCGGGCGACCAAATGCGGTACTGCAAAGTCTGAATAATTTTTTATATAACTACACTACACAAAATAGCCTTCCGCTCTGGGATCTTTATCGTGTAACATTAGGTTATAATGCTTCCCGCAACTGGATCCGCAAAGGCCTGATGGCAAAGGACAAAGTACATTTTACAAAAAATGGGTATGCATTGCAGGGATCTTTATTATTAAATGCCCTGTTAAAAGGCTACAACGATTATTATACTAATCATCAGAACTGAAGATAAATCGGCAGCACCTGCTCTGCAGATTTGAAATAGCCATACACTACCACAAAGGCAAAAAATGCAATTATATACGCAATAAGCGGGACTCTTTTAAATCTGCCAATCATTTGATCTGCCAAACTATCTGGTATTGCATGAAGCAAAGCAGCCAGCAATAACATCCCCAGTACTGGTTTGTAATTATTAAAGAATGCTGTCCACACCGACAAATCAAAATTATAGACGATCTGCCTGATCATCACCATGCCGGCATTCAGATCTGTGGCCTTAAAAAATATCCAGCAGAAACATACAAAGTGAAAAGTAATAATGATCATGATGGCATTGTACCACCAGCGGTTATTGATAGCCGACAAGGCTTTACCTGTCAACAGCATCCAGATTTTATGAATGGCCAGGGCTACACCATGCAATGCACCCCAGATGATAAAGTTCCAGCTGGCGCCATGCCAGAAGCCACCAAGCAGCATGGTAGTCAGCAGATTCATTCCCGCGGGGATGCGGTTCTTATCTTTATTGATAATAGCAGGTATTACAAATAGCATGAAAACACCGAAAGTAATTACTCCGGAAATCAGGTAGGAGAAAGAAAACAGAAAATGACAACCGGTAAATACGCCGGCAAAAAACAGTAATGCAAAAAAGTAAGTTGCAAAAGTTCCTTTTCGGTTTCCGCCCAGCGGAATATATAAATAATCTTTTAGCCAGGATGACAGGGATATATGCCAGCGGCGCCAGAACTCCGTGATGTTTTTACTTTGATAAGGCGACAGGAAGTTAACCGGAATATGAAACCCCAGCCAGCATGCTATTCCTAATGCCACATCACTATAACCGCTAAAATCACAGTAAATAACAGCGGCGTAACAATAAACGGCAAACAAATTTTCTATACCTGTATAACGCCCCGGATCATCAAAAATATAGTTTACAAAATTCAATGTCAGGTAATCAGAGATCACCAGTTTTTTAAACAGGCCTGAAACAATCAGAAAAAACCCTTTCGCAAAATCTGTTTCGGTAATCTTATACGGTTTATTTATCTGGGGAATAAAGTCATGCGCCCTTACAATTGGTCCCATCACCAGCTTTGGAAAAAAGGATAAAAACAACAGGTAATCGCTGAATTTAGTAGCGGGCTTCAACTCATCTCTGTACACATCAATGGTGTAACTAAGATTTTCGAATGTGTAAAATGAAATGCCCACCGGTAATAAAATATTCATCGGATTAAAACCGGCATGAAACATTTCGTTGCTTACTGAAATAAAGAAGTTGGTGTACTTAAAATAAAACAGCATTCCAAGATTAAAAATAATACTGAGTATCAGCAGAAATGTTTTCCTCCCTTTATGCTGCTGCCGGTAAATTGCATTTGATAAAAAGAAATCCACTACCGCTGAAACAATGACCAGTCCAACGAACAGCCCGCTTGCCTTGTAAAAAAAGTATAACGAAAACAGGCAAAAGATATAACGGCGGGTTTTAATATTATTTCTGAAAGCATAATATAAAGCGATAAATGCGGCAAAGAAGAATACAAAGAAACCATTGTTAAACAACAGCGGATTTTTTGGATCGTAAATGAATTCCTTTAAGAAAGCCTGAAGGTGTATTGTGAGCATTGGTATATTGTGCCTTTTATTTTTTAGTGGTATAATTGTTATAATCTTTCATGATGGCTTTAAAAAAATAGCCGGCCAGTATTTCTGCACCTCTGTGATTTGGATGCACATAATCTTTGTTGGCAAGTGATGGTGTAGCAGCAGCCCATCTCACAATCGCATCATGACCGCCCATTGTTTCAAAATGATTATAAAAGCTGCTGCCCGTTTCATAAGCCAATACGGCCTGCACTTTTATTAATGAGTCTATTCCTTTTGCAGATTTATATTCACCATCATAATTGAAGGCCCTGTCTGCGGTGCTCATTAATAAGAAATCAGCTGCCGGAAAGCTGCTTTTTAATTTTTTTAAGGCTGGCATCGCCATTTTTGCGTACCAGCTAAAGTTCATCTCGTTTGGCCTGAACATCAGGTTTACACCGTATTGAAAAATAATAAGATCATAAGGGTTTTCGGCATCAATGGCTTTTAAAAAGTTGCTGTCAATTTTATTATACTCTATACCAGTTATTCCCCTAAAAGAGAAATTATCTACGATGATGCCGCTTTCAGATTCGAAGCTGATACCATAAACTGGTAAAGTATGATCTGCTATATCAACCTTTATAGCTGTTGCAATGTCTGTCCTAAGCGGGATGCGATTTACAATTTTATCGGCATGGATTGTTTGTGAAGTGCCATCGACCATAATAGTAACCGGATGAGCAGCGAGGCCACACAGCAAGCTTTTTTGTGTAATAGCAGCTGAATCTCTGATGGTCTGGTCTTTTACCCTGAACCATTCACCGCTTCCACGAAAACTATGTCCGGAAAGATAAAGATTCTCATTTGTGTTATTTTGTTTAAAATTAGCATCCTGCCAGCCGTTTGAAAAGGTATGGATTGTTGATGTTCTGGAACCAGCACTTTGGGAAGTTACCTGAACAAAACCAACTCCATGCCCTCCAAACTCATTCTGCAATAACTGCCTTAATGTTTTCGATAACAGATCGCCTTCAATCATACTGTCTCCGAAATAAGCAATGCGGATCTTCCGCTTTTTACCTGATTTTAATTCATGTAATTTTTTTACAAAAGCACGCAGGGAGGGTTGTGTGGTATCACTATTGAAATTAGTAATAAGGCTGGCCCGTTTGTATAGTTCAAAATCTTTGGAAGCAACCTTTTTAATCACAACAGGCGCTGTTGACTCGGCATCTGCAGACATCGAAGAATCAGCATAAGGGAAAACATTCGCTATCAGGTTAACTCTTTTTAAATAAGGAAAGTTGAAGTAGGTGGCTGCCGCGGAAAGCAGCAGATAGATAGCGATCGAGATCAGGGTAAAATTTCTGACCCTGTAATTACTGTTCATTTAATTATTTCTATCGGTCTAAGTCAATTTATTTTTTTTGATAACACCAGCAATCCTTTTCTTCCATACTGCTGGCGCTTCTGAATAACCGGTTTTACTGATCGCGTCCAGCCACAAAAGATAATTACCGTTTCCTTTCAGTTTGTGATAAAATTTTTTCCGTGAAATCACTTTGCAAAAATCCCTGAATGATGCCGCAGCGTCCGGATACTGTTTGTAGCGTGTCCGTATCCCTTTCGTTTTCTTCAGGTTATTTTTACCGACAATGCCAAAATGATTATTTAAAAGCTTACAGTTCCGGCTTGTGCCTGATGATGATTCGACAATAGCAATTCCAAGGATGACAGACGAAGGTATTCCGAATTCCTGTGATAATTCCGCAGCAATGAACTTATATTTTTTTATATAGCTCGTCTGACCCTGCGCAGCAAAGGATAAAAAAATAAACGAAAAGATCAGGAGGGATTTACCGGAAAGGAATGTTATGGTCTTCGGCGAAGATATCATATCTTTTTTTGCTGGAAATTAGGATCAACACTCACAAGCTGTTTGCAGTAATTTATGAATTAACTTTTTAAACCTGCAAGTGTAATCAAAATAGATAGCATATTAACAAAAGAAGCCTATGTATTAAAAAAATAAATGTTCGTCCAGCTATTACAGATTAGCAACAGACTTACTGTCCTCATTCTTATAAGAATTGAAATAGTTTTTTACTATACTATAAAATTTATGTTTAAATCAAAACAATATAAGAAGACTTTGTTGATATATTATTGTTGCTCTAGTGTACATACGGCACTTTTCAGCGTGGATGCATTAATGACATCTCCCTCAATATAAAAACGCAAGGTGTTATAATCTCCCATTTCAAAATTAATACGATGATCGGAAGCAAACTGGGCCAGAAAACGTTTGTTCCCCCTACTCATATCATGTTGTGTAGCCGCGGTTCCCCATCCTAACATGGTATGATCATATTCTTCGGATGGGAGCGAGCCAAGAAACAGATCATCATTATAAACTTCATCCTCTTCGCTGTTAAGATTCAGTTCTTCTGCCACATAAGTATAACTATGCGGAATAGTTAGCCGTAGCTTTGGTGTTAAAATAGCCGCTTCATTCAATACACATTCTTCTGAAGGCGGTGTGACAGGAACAAGTTCTTTTATTGTTTCAGAATACAGCACAACACACTGTACACCATAATCGGTATAATCAGGAATATCAAAGCTAAGTTGTGCAAAGAACGACAGTAAACCTGTTTGCGGAAGTACATTTTCCAGATCTAAAGCTTTTATCTCATCCGAGATCAGAATCTGCGCAACGAAAGTAAGCGGGCTGCAGTTCTGTTCCGGCCAAGCCTGACCAGGTGCAAGATCGGGTACGCCGCCGATACGCGATACAATACCTTTAGTTTCTGTTTTTTCTAATGAAAAATCAATTCCGGGCCGCATTAGTTCTTCTATCTCGGCAAAGCGGTGTTCAAGCCCTTTTTCCTTAGCGATCTTAAGAAATTTAGCATGTTCGGCAAGCAGCTGTTCAGGCATACGGTTAAACCAGGCCGATTTTACTCCAACTTTCTTTGGTTTAGAGGGTTGTTCGGGTGGTAATGGAGCCCGTTCTTCAGGTAAGATAAATCCTTCTTTTTGAAGTTCAGCAATTTTTGCACGTGCAGCTGCTTCAGCTTCCTCCTCTGTTTCAAATTTCTTTTCTATCTCCTCACGCCCTCTTAATACGTAATTATTAGCTGTCGCCTGGCGCATCCAATGTAATGTTGTATTGTCACTCCAAACGGAACACTCTTCATATGCGTCTGGAGTTATACCCTGTTTCTTAAGATCAATTTGTTCCATAATAAAAATTTAATTTAACAATATAAGAGGACTTTTTAATATACTATGCTTCTGAAAGTGTACATACTGCACTTTTCAAGGTAGATGCGTTAACCACATCACCATCAATATAAAAACGGAGGGTATTATAATCTCCCATCTGGAAATCAATATGGTGATCGGAATCGAACTGGGCTAAAAAACGTTTCTTATTAATATCATAGTGTGTTGCAGCCGTCCCCCAGCCCAGCAGGGTATGGTTTCTTCCCTCGGGTATTGGCCCGAGAAAGAGATCATCAGCATAAACTCCGGATTCGTCACGGTTTAGAGCCAGTTCCTCAATAACCGGGGTTTCATCCGGCGGGAGTGTTAAACGTGGTTTTGGAAGTAAGAACCTGGTTTTCTTAGTCACACAGGCTTCTGAAGGCGGTGTGGCAGGAACAAGTTCATTTATTTTTTCGAAAAGTAACACAATACAGCGTTCGCCATATTCCGGAGCATCCACGTCAAGTTGCGCAAAGAATGACAACAATCCTGATTGCGGAAGCATATTTTCCATATCTAAAGCTTTTATTTCATCCGAGATCAGAATCTGCGCAACGAAAGTAAGCGGGCTGCCGTTCTGTTCCGGCCAAGCCTGACCGGGTACAAGATCGGGTACGCCGCCAATACGGGAGATGATATTCTTAACATCAGCAGATGGTACTTTCCTTAGTGAAAACATAGATCCAGGCCGCATTAATTCTTCAATCTCGGCAAAACGGTGGGCTAATCCTCCGGCTTTAGCTGCTCTTAAAAATTTAGCATGTTGTGTGAGGAGAGCTTTAGGAAGTGTAGCAAGCCAGCCCGGTTTTACTCCAACTTTCTTTGGTTTGGAAGATTCTCCAGGTGGTGCTGGAACCCGCTTTTCCATTATATAAAATCGTTTACTTTGCAAATCGGCAATCATTGCTTTAGCAGCTTCTTCAGCTTCTTCTATAATATTGAATTTTCGCTCTCCTTCATCAACCTGATTACGTTCAACACCCCAAATAATATGACACCAGCAGAAGGTAGTATTTTCAAGCCAAATCGTACAGGTCTCATTCGGATCTTCCCCTGTTGGATCGGTTCCCTTTTTTCTAAGTTTAATGCTTTCCATAATAACACAATTAATTCAATACCTCCAACTCTCTGCGGTAAGAGCTGAATTACAAATTCAAACATAACATTTTTTAGAGTATAAATTCTATTGGAGTGCTCGTCCGGATTTGCAATTAGGACAAGCAGACAAGTTGCAAATCCAGACAAGCATACTTTAAGCGGCTTAAGAAGCTCTTTTCTTAGGAATTTTAACTTCGAATAATTTAATCTCCGTATTAATACTATCGATCAGATTGCTAATGGCAGTTTGTTTGTCGCCGGTACTGTGACGGTAAGCTGACTCAAGGTCGGCAGATAAATTACGATAGTTTTTGGTAAACCCAGGACGTAATACCCGCATGGGGGCAATGTTACTGATGATGGTAAGCTCATCGCTACGCTCCTCATAATAGGTTTTAAATGCTTCGTTCTTGGTTTTAAGGGCAGTTACGGTATCGGTTAAACCTAAAACAGCTACTTCTGTTGCAACAACATTTTCCAGGTCGGTAACTAAATTGCTTACTAAAGCTGTTTCGCTGGTAAAGCTGGCAGTAGCAATACTCTTACCTCCGTATTTAGCTACCGTATGTAACACCATGTTGGCAGCGCTGATCTTCTCAGCATGGTCATCATCATACAGAAAGGCTTCTGCAATGCCTGTAAAAAATTTAAAACAACGGTCGCGAACTTGATCTAAAACCACCACCTGTTTAGTGAACAGCGTAGCGTTAGACTTTTTAAAACTTTCGCCCATGAGTACAAAATCGTTTTTTACGGGGTTTACGATAGCATTAAGCTCCCAGGCGGGATCAAGTGCATTAAATTTATTAACCAGGTTTTCGTTGAACTGGTAATAGTCGTCATCATTTAGATTTTTAATAGCAAAAGGTCTGATTTCTTTCATAAATCTTTTTTTTAGTAAAAATAAATAGCAGGATAATATTTCGCAAATAAAATTTTAAAAAATAAATTTTAAAAATGATTGTGGTTCTTAAGTTTTCTAACACTTATCAGGAATGTTTTTTTCGCTTAAGCTACCAAATAACTAAAAACCCGAACGGGGACAGACCCAAACGATCCGCGTGGCTAAAAACCCGAACGGGGACAGACCCAAACGATCCGCGTGGCTAAAAACCCGAACAGGGACAGACCCAAACGATCTGCTTGACTAAAAAACCGAACGGGGACAGGCCCAAACGATCCGCGTGGCTAAAAACCCGAACGGGGACAAGCCCAAACGATCCGCGTGGCTAAAAACCCGAACAGGGACAGACCCAAACGATCTGTGTGAACAAAAACCCGAACGGGGACAGGCCCAAACGATCCGCGTGGACAAAAACCCGAGCGGGGACAAGCCCAAACGATCTGTTTGACCAAAAAACCGAACGGGGACAAGCCCAAACGATCCGCGTGGCTAAAAACCCGAACGGGGACAGGCCCAAACTTTTTTTGCGGAGACAAAAACACCTGCATACAGCTACCTTTTAGCTACCGCTGGTCTTATTACCCGGTAATCTGCAATCAAATTTGCCCGCTAAAATTAATTCTGTAATTTTACTTTGGTTTATTTAGAAAAAGCAGCGTTTATGTCAACCATTTCCCTTACCAAACTATATGACCTGCTATCTGAAAAGGTAGGAAAGGAATCCGCGGAAAGTTTAACCGTTTACATTGAGTCAAAAATCAAGGCCGAAGTGCAGGGTAATTCAAAACTCCTGGCCACTAAAGAAGATATTGCAAATTTAAAGATAGAATTAAAGGAAGATATTGCTAATGTCAGGACAGAATTAGCCAATGTTAAGGCTGAACTGATTAAATGGATGTTCATTTTTTGGATCGGCCAGATAGCGGTAACTTTCGGTTTTATCCTTCTTTTTCTGAATAAATAAACTTCCCTAAAAGCCAAGCCTCTAAATTTATGGGTTTAACCGAACTCTACCAGATCTTTAAAAAACATCCTTCCGTTTGTACCGATACGCGAAAAATTACTGCCAGCTGCCTTTTCTTCGCTTTAAAAGGCGATAGTTTTAACGGGAATACCTTTGCGGATACTGCTTTGGGGCAGGGTGCGGCTTTTGTGATTATTGATGATCCGGCTGTTAAAAAGGATGAGCGTTATATTTTAGTTAGCGATGTACTGGAAATGCTGCAAAACCTGGCACGCCATCACCGGCAACAGCTAAACATCCCGGTAATCGGAATTACAGGCACCAACGGTAAAACCACTACTAAAGAATTACTCAATTCCGTATTATCGCAGCAGTATGAAACCTATGCCACAGCCGGAAACCTGAATAACCATATCGGGGTACCGCTTACCCTCCTCTCCATTAGCCATGATATAGAGCTGGCCATTATAGAAATGGGCGCAAACCATCAAAAAGAAATTGAGTTTTTATGTGATATCGCTAAACCTACGCATGGCTTAATTACCAATGTAGGGAAAGCGCATTTAGAAGGGTTTGGCGGGTTTGAAGGCGTTAAGCTGGCCAAAGGCGAATTATATACTTACCTGCAAAAGAACGATTGTACCGTATTCATCAATCATAATAATAATGAGCTGATGGCCATGAGCCGGTTTGCAAAGCTTAATAAACTAGTATTTTACGGTCATGGTTCAGGCAATTTTGTGAACGGCGAATTAACAGCGACAAACCCCACCATTAGTGTTCAATGGAATAAAGAACCAGGTCATGCAGCATATATAGCCCAATCTAATTTAACCGGGACTTATAATTTTGAAAATATACTTTCGGCCATTTGCGTGGGCAGTTTTTTCAAACTGCCGCCCGTACAGATCAACAAAGGCATAGCTGATTATAAACCCTTAAACAACCGCTCGCAGATCACCAAAACAGAACACAATACCTTAATTTGCGATTATTACAACGCTAACCCCAGCAGTATGGAAGTGGCTTTGGATAACCTGGCTACTATACCGGGAGGGCATAAAGTGATGATCCTGGGAGATATGTTTGAAATGGGCAATGAAGCTGCCGATGAACATCAAAAGATTATTAAGAAAGCCCAGGCTATACAGGCAGAACAGCGTATTTTTATTGGAGCGGAGTTTTATAAACTGAAAAACAATGAAGATACTTTTTACCAAACTACCGCTGAGGCATACCAGGCATTAAATGCTAAGGGCATTATGCATTCAACCGTCTTAATAAAAGGCTCCCGGGGAATGCAGCTGGAGAAACTGGTGGAATTACTCTAACAGGGGGCCTCACCCCATGTATGCAAGTAGGAAAACACCTGCCTTTGCATGCCCCTCTCCAAGCGGAGATGGGCACTCTGGGCAGTACAATATTGTATTTCGTTATAGGGAAAGCATCTGAAAGCACAAGAACATTTATTGATTCATTAGTAATCCCTGCGACAGACAAACCCCACATTTACCCATTTCCGGCCTTGTTTGCTGCGTTTAGTACCATCTAAGCCCTGGCAGAAGCCTTTGAGCGGCAAACGCAGCCGCGGGGTTTATTCACAGATTGTATGTTCTTTTTGGTGTTCATGGTCTTCCGTCGGTCGGCATTTGCATACTTTTTTTTCCTGAAGAAACCGCCGAAGGCAGCTTAAGTGCCTATAAAAACTGGCAACACACGAAAAATAAGTATGACCCGCGGTAGCGACTGGCATATATAAAACAGAGGCTTATGTTTACTTTTAACCCACAAGTTGATTTAGTGATACTTGCAAGATGATTACTATCAGGTAGAAATACCTGACAGCACAAAAAGACTTACTCATCTCCCACTTCGGTTTCAATAATTAACTGCTCCTCCCCGTCTTTAGTATAAGCGCTTTTACGTATTACAGGCATCCCCGCTATTTTATACAGTTCATCCAGCTGACGCAAACTCCTGTTGGTCAGATTACTTAATAAAACTATCGTCATGTCTTTACTGATATCCCGTAAATAAATATGATTAAAGCCATGCCACCAGCCGGTATGGTAAACTACTTTGTGTCCGTAACCTTCAAACGTGCGCCAGCCGTACCCATAATTAAAATGTCCGTTCAGCATGGCATTTCGGGGTGTATAAGCTAAATCAAGGTTTGCTTTAGTTAATAATTTACCTTTCCGCATGGCCCGGTCAAATAAATACATATCCTCTATAGTACTGTAAATTCCTTTATCCCCAACCGGACCGTCTAAAAAGTTTTGTACAACAGCATATTTCCAAACCCGGTCGTGCCCTACAACATCAACCGGTATTTGATCATAAACCGCTTTAGAATAAACCGCGGTATTTTTCATTCCGCAGGGTTTAAAAATGTGCTCCTGCATAAATTCCGGGTACGATTTCCCGCTAATCTTTTCTATAATAGCCGCTAAAACCATATAATTAGAGTTATTATAATGAAAACCCCTATCAGGTTTACTGAAAGGTTTGGGTTTATATTCAGCAATTAAATTCATAACATCCATATTGCTGATGCCTTTGCGTTTGTCCCTGTGCTCCGCTCTCCAGATGCTGTCTGTAAAATACACATAATTCATCATCCCCGAACGATGTGAAAGAAGAAGCTTAATGGTTATACCATCATACGGAAAGTTTGGAAAAAACTCTTTTACATCCTGATCTAAGTTTAATTTACCATCCTGCGCCAGCATCAATATAGCGGTAGCTGTAAAAGGTTTGGTAAGCGATGCGAGTTCAAACCGCGAGTTGATTTTTAAGCTGTCGCGATGCTGGTAATCTGCCCAGCCAATAGCTTTCTCATAAATGATCTTTCCGCCTTTAGCTACCAGCACACAGCCGTTAAAGCCCTCCTCTTCGTGCAGTTTATTAATAAATACATCTACCTGTTTATCCGCCTTCGCGGGATCATAACTTAAAACAATGCTGTCTGTTCTCTCATCCTCAACAGTTCTTCCATTTGCAGAAGGAGGAACAGAAGGACTTGAAAAGGTACAAGCCTGGAAGATATAAAGCAGAGCACCTGCCCCTATCTTTTGATAGTATTTTATAGTCATTGAATTTACTGCGAACAAAGTTTAAATCAGCGTGCTGAAAGTTCGATATTATTCTAATCAGATAGATGAAAAATTGTAAATTATTACCTGCTCCTCCGGAACCAGCTCTTCCGGATTTGTAAATCCGGATGCGATAATAGGGGATTTGTAATCCCCATAGAATAATAAGCCATTAGAAACAAAAGCGTGTTTTAATCAACAGGTATATAAATCTGTAAATCCTCATGTTTTAGTCTTTAAAAAATATAAATTTGCAGTAATAGATACTATTCACAATGATATTCAGAACAGAACATGATACTATGGGCGAGGTTAAGGTGCCTGCGGACAAATACTGGGGCGCCCAGACTGAACGTTCACGCAATAATTTCAAAATTGGCCCGGAAGCATCCATGCCAAAGGAGATTATTGAAGCATTTGCTTACTTAAAAAAAGCAGCGGCTTATACCAACACAGATTGCGGTGTTCTGCCTGTCGAAAAGCGTGACCTGATCGCCCGGGTTTGTGATGAAATTCTGGAAGAGAAACTCGATTCTGAATTTCCGCTGGTTATCTGGCAAACCGGTTCCGGAACACAATCTAATATGAACCTGAACGAAGTAATAGCTAATCGTGCCCATGTGCTCCAGGGAAATAAATTAGGGGAGGGCAAAACATTTGTACACCCGAATGATGATGTAAATAAATCACAATCATCGAATGATACCTATCCAACCGCCATGCACATTGCGGCTTATAAAATGGTAGCTGAGATAACAATTCCCGGGATTGAAAAGCTACGTGATGCCTTCCAGGTAAAAGTAGGTGCCTTTAAAGATGTGGTTAAAATTGGCCGTACACATTTAATGGATGCTACTCCCCTAACCTTAGGGCAGGAATTCTCGGGTTATGTTTCCCAGTTAAACCATGGTTTAAAAGCGCTGAGAAATACACTTGATCATTTATCTGAATTAGCTTTAGGCGGTACAGCGGTGGGCACAGGTATTAATACTCCCAAAGGTTATGATGTAAAAGTGGCTGAGTACATTGCAAAGTTTACCAGTTTACCTTTTCGTACCGCAGAAAATAAGTTTGAGGCTTTGGCAGCTCATGATGCTATTGTAGAAACACATGGTGCATTAAAACAACTGGCTGTTTCTTTAATGAAAATTGCTAATGACATCCGCATGCTGGCTTCAGGTCCGCGTTCGGGTATTGGCGAAATTCATATCCCGGATAATGAACCGGGCTCATCTATTATGCCAGGTAAGGTAAATCCCACACAAAATGAAGCGCTAACTATGGTTGCCGCCCAGGTTATGGGAAATGATGTGGCTATTTCTATTGGCGGATCTAACGGGCATTATGAATTAAATGTTTTTAAACCACTTATGGCTGCAAACTTTTTACAATCAGCCCGTTTAATTGGCGATGCCTGCGTTTCATTTACTGATCATTGTGTAATTGGCATTGAACCTAATTATGAGGGAATAAAGAAACACCTGGAAAATTCACTGATGCTGGTTACTGCTTTAAATCCGCATATTGGTTACGAGAATGCGGCTAAGATTGCCAAAAAAGCACTTAAAGAAAATAAATCACTACGTGAAGCAGCTGTTGAACTGGGTTTATTAACTAATGAGCAGTTTGATAAATGGGTGCGCCCCGAAGATATGACCGGGAATTAAAATAAGGAGCCTCTCCCTAAATCCCTCTCCGGTGGTGGAGGACTTTTATTTGATATGATGATGAAACTTCAATTCCTCTTATTCCTTATTCTTTACTCTTTGTTCTTTTCTTCCTGTAAGTTTAATCCCAACCTGCAGGGAAAAGGCCTTTATTATATGCAGGGTATTTGGCAGGAAGATCATGTTGCTTACCAGGATGAATTATTACAATACACAAAACACCGGTTTACTTTTACTTGTGATTCTTTTTATGTAATGATGAACACTACTGCAAAAGTAAATAAGTATACGGATAGCTGTTTTAACAATGGAAATTGGACAGAATATGCTAAAGGGACTTATATGACCAAAGATGATACTTTAATTTTAAAAGGAACTTTCACTAAAGCTAACTTTAAGCAAAAAATCTCAGGATGTTATACTATCGGAGAGTATAAACCGATCTTTATCATCAGAAAACATACAGCAGATAGTCTGGTTTTAGAGAATTTTCAGCAACATACAGGGATAACTTTAAGGCTTAATCAAAAAATCACCTGCGTGCCTAAGCCAATTCGGTAACGTGCATTCTGAAGTTAACTCGCCCTACTCCCATTTAAGAGAAATCTAAACCCTTATTTACTAAGCAAGTTTTACATCTCCACCTTTTTTATTTTTACTCTCCGCATAAATTGCGAAAGCTAAACCTGCAATAAGCAAGACAGATGCAATAAGCGAAATGGTTTCGCCGGTATAATAAGATGTGGGTTCAAATTTAAATTCCAGTTTATGATTTCCACCCGGCAATTGGGCTGCACGTAAAATATAATCAGCACGGAAGTGGGGAATTTTTTCTCCATCCACATACGCATTCCATCCTTTATCATAATAGATTTCAGAGAAAACTGCTAATACATCACTTCCGGCAGAATATTCATAAGTTAAATGATCAGGATGATAATTGCTTAGTTTTATACTTGCTTTCTCATCATAGTTGATCTTCTTTGGATCAATTAGTGATTTGAATTTTTCATCGACAAAAGCTTCTTTTTTAGGGTCAAAACTGTTGATTGCTTTCATTTCTTCATCAGCATTTTTCACATAGGTAATATGCGGAACAAACCATGCGTTACCTGCTGCCGAAGAGCGATTTTGTACTTTTTGTGATTGAGCCTGTTCATCAGCAGTAATTACATATTTAGTATTTAACATATCCAGCACATCCTCGTTAATTGAATTGCTAAATTGCCTGTCTATTACTTCCTGAAAGCGCTTTAATTTAGCGGCATGGTAACCACCAACGGTTTTATGGAAATACGAAGGGGTTGCATTAGAAAAAGTTGATATAGTTAAATCAAAAACCCGATAATTCGGATCGGGATCTCTCATAATCATTTCATCAACTTCCCGCGGTTTGAATTGTTGAGCAATAACATTCTTTTCCACGAAATTTTCGTTGTTTAAATATCTTCTGTCTACTCCCCACATATCAATTAAAATAACCACACCGAGGAGAATAGAGGTTAGCTGAGTATTCATCTTTTTATGAATAAGTGCCCAAATTAAGCCTGCTCCTACTAAAACAAATATCAATGAACGTATAGCGTCCATACGGGCAAGGTTAATCCGGTCTTGCACTAAAGCATCAGCAATTGAATTTGCAAAACTCCTGTCTCCACCGGTAACCTGCATAAGCTGCTGGATAAATTGTTCGTGGTTGAGTGTTTTAAAACTGAAGAATAAGGTTGGTAATACAATAATGATTAAAAGAATTGCACCAATTACATAAGCAGAATACATAAGTTTTTTCTGTAGTTTTTTAGATTCTTCTTTATTATCCTTAACAGATATAACTTCTCTTACCGCCAGAATGGCCAATACCGGGAAAAGTAAACCGGCAATAACCAAGATAGATTCTACTGCCCTGAATTTATTATATAGTGGAAAATAGTTAAAGAAAATATCTGAAATAAAAGGAAGGCTTTTACCAAACGAAAGGAATAAGCTTAATAAAGTTGCGGCAAGTATCCACCACTTAATCCGGTCGCGGACAATAAATAACCCGAAAACAAACAGGAAACAAATACTGGCTCCAAAATACCATGGCCCGGAAGTAAATGGTTTTTCGCCCCAGTAAGCAGGGAGTTGTTTGGCAAAACCCACCGCCTGATCTTTTGGTACATCACGCTGCATTAGTGTTTTTGCAACTTCAGAAGTTTCATCTAATTGTGGTGTTGATGCCCCGCCATATATATTCGGCACTAAAAAAGTCATACTCTCTCCCACTCCCTGACTCCATTGATAAGCATATTCTTTACTAAGCCCGTTACTTACTTCAGATTTATCTGTAATTAGGTTTGATTTTCCACGGATTGTTTCCTGCCCGTATTCATAAGTAGTCCATAACATCCCGGCATTTACAGCAATAGCCAGAATAGCGGCAACAGTAAGATATAGGAATGACTTTGTAAAGTCTTTAATTGTTTTTGTTTTAATTGCATGAAAAAATTCAATTCCTATAAAGATCAGCAAAGCAATAAACAGGTAATAAGTCATCTGGATATGATTACTGCGTATTTCTAAAGCTAAAAACAGAGCGGTTAATGTGGATCCAATAAGATATTTACCCCGGAATGCTAATAAAATACCTGCTAATATCGGCGCAAAAAATGCAATAGCTAACGCCTTGTTTCCGTGTCCGGCTTCTATAATACTAAAATTATAGGATGAAAAAGCAAAAGCAATAGCGCCCGCTGCTGCCAGCCAGGGATTTATACGTAAAACACAAAAGAGCAGATAAGCTCCCAAAAGGTATAACAAAACTGTATCTATAGGATTAGGAAAAACAGTTTTAAAAAATGAGATTACATAAGTGGTTACATTGTTTGGATATTGTGTCCATATTTGATAGGCGGGCATTCCGCCAAACATGGCATTTGTCCACAAAGGAGCTTTACCATCTTTAGCCTTAAAGTCCATGATTTCTTTTTGCATGGCCTGCGCCTGCAATACATCCTGTTGCACAAGAGATTTCCCCTGTAGCGCCGGACTGAAATAGACAAAACACAAGGCTATAAAAATTCCGATAATGGCCAAATGAGTGCCATTACGTTTAAACCAATTATTCATTCTGCTTTTTTATTAGTGGGACGTAAAAATAGAAAAAAGCTTAAACGTACAAGACTACAAATGCAGGTTTATGAAAAAATTCTTTTGTATTATTCTAAAAGATGAGCTAATTATAAAAGCGATCCTTGTTAAAACAATTAAGAATGTTTAACTTCTTCATAATCTATAAAATCACCTGTCTTATCGTTTTTCTGATTTTTATGACGTGGAGGAATATAATCAACACGTATTCCATCAGTAGAATTATTTTGGTTTTGTTGCTGATATTTTTGATTAGCCTGGTTTTGCACTTTACTTACCATTTTTTGAAAAAGTACAGGCAAAAGTAAACGTGCTATCATTTTTAGTAACCACAGCACACAAATTGTTATAAATAAAAATTTTAATAATCCCATGAGAATAAATTTAACGCAAATATAGACGATTAAATTTTGAAAATGTTTCAGGAATTCATCAAAATATTAGCTTATAATCTGTAATTTTTAAAATTAACACATAGAATAAGCAGTATAAATATGATAAAATACTTTTCATCTAAATATTGTTGTACCTCCATATTTAGTTTTAAAAATTGAACTTTATATACTAAAAAACCGGGCTAATTAAAATTAACCCGGTTCTCGTTATAAAATATGTTTTTCACTAAAATCGGGTTCCAACAGTAAGAAATACGCTATTTCTGGTATTCTTTACTGATGCTACAGGATCACTACCTGAATCTAATATGTAAGATTTAAAATCAGAATTATACTGAACGTTTTGATAAGTTATATCTAAATAACAATTATTAACTCTATAGCCTAAACCTCCACTATAAGTAGTAGTTTTAAATTTATTATTATCCATATTTTTATACGGATTTCCTTGTACACCATACCCTGCCCTGAGCATAATTTTATCTAATTTAAATTCAGTTCCTACCCTGTAATTTATAGCACTTTTAAAATTATTAGCAACGGATTGATTATTAGTAGCAATAACATCAGAGTTTTCATTATCCACATTAATAAAATTAATAGTTGAATAATCAACATAATCAATATCAGCTGATATAAATCCTTGTTTACTTATAAAGACCCCAATACCTCCTGTCAGTTTTCCCGGAGTTTTTAAGCGGTATGAAAAATCGTAGGTTTCTGCATTATTTACAAATGCTGAGTCAGTTCCGGTCTTTCCATATTTTGTATCCAATTTTTCTGTATAACTATCATCAATACTAAACCACGTTGGCGTTGAAAATGTGGCTCCAAATCGAACTATTTCATTAGGCCGGTAAATTATACCCAGTTTTCCATTAATACCAGAACCTTTTGTAAGCTGGTTTTGTCTGTTTGATAAATCATAGTCATTACCTTCTGTAACATTATAGCCTTTTTCCTTATACTCAACATCCGATCTGTAATTTAAACTGGCTAAACCCAAACTTGCACCAATATAAAAGGTATTGCTATAATTTGCACCTAAAGCAAAATTAACTTCAGATACAGATCCTCTTCTGGTTTCCGTACGGGTTTGTACGTTATTCACATCAGTTTCAGGAAAATAATATCCACTATCATCATAACTGATCAGGTAATTATCATACGCCATTCGCTCTAAACTTCCGGAAGGAAGCGGAGGAGGAGTTCCATAATTATTTGTTGCAAGTTCTGCATAATAATCAGCTATGGAATTTGTACCATTTACACCAGAATAAACAATGTTATTTCCAAAATCATTATTTCGGTTATAACTAATACCAAAGCTAAAATTTAGCCAACCCTGGTTTAAGTCGCTTCCTTCAACTCTTATTGCAGGAACATTTAAAACAATTGCAGCATGGTTTATATTTAATCGGTCTTTTGTACCTACAGTTTGTTGATTAAGATATAAAGAGTTTGCCTGGTAATTATTAAATTCAGGAGTAATGCTAAATTCAGATTTGGTAAAAAACCCTAAACCCGCCGGATTACCACTTACTGAACTTATATCTCCACCTATACCTGCCTGTGCTTCACCAGTTGCTTTAAATCGTGCAGTACTTCCAAATTGTGTAGTAGAAAACCGTAAAGCATCCGAGGAATATTGACCCTGTACTCTATCAGCAGCACCCAAAAACATGAGTACCATAGCAATAACTATTCTATTTTTCATTTATTTGTTTTTAGGCCTTGTGATTAATTCCTTCCCGCTCTTGATGGGCGAGGACTACTTTTTTCACCACTTGAACTACTTCTGCTGCTACCTGATGAAGAAGATGAGCTTCTTTCAGAAGAAGTACTTCTTTCCCGAACTACGGGGGCAGACCGCTCTACTCTGGCAGGTCTTTCTTCTTGTCTTGGAGCAGGTCTTGATGAATTGTCATCTGAAGTATTACCAGATCTTGCAGGAGAAGCTGAAGTTCTTTCCTGGCGTTGTGACTGGCCTCCGTTTACACGTGCAGGTCTGTTATCAGATTGATTATTACCACTTTCTGATGAGCCACGACGATATACTGAGCCATTACCATTATTGTTATTATTATTTTCTTCACTTCCGTAACGTTCTGAACGGCTTCTGGTATCTAAAACCTTACCATTACCATCAGTTTTAACCGCACCTGTGCCATATCCATTACCGCGATTTGAGTTATCTATATTTTCATACCCTCTGCTTGGTTTCGGACGGTAATTTGGTGAAGAATAACCGCCAGAATTAGCAAAATTGCCATGATGATTATAATTATAACCATTTCCCCAATATCCGTTATAACCATGGCCATATCCACCACCATAAAATTGGTTGTAAGGGTTATAATATGAATAAGGTCCCCAATAACGGCCATAACCATAATTGCTATAACCATAATAAGTATTCCAACGGCTATAATATCCAAATGGTCTTCCAAAACTTAGATTAAAGCTAAATAATGGCTGGTTAAAATAACTGTATGAATAAAAGTTGTTATTAAAAAAAGGGTCACATTGCAAATCATAATAACTATCATAGTAATTTCTCCAGGGAGAATAATTTCTAAAACGGTTTATTCTTACTGAATAGTTCTGATCATAATAACGGTCATTATCATATAAATCATCATACTGATCATCCCCGTAACGATTATCACCATATAATTGCTCATCATTAACATAATCTGCTTTATCGCTTTGAGTTTCCTGAGGTATTCTTTCCTCAATAACTGTTTCGGTTCTTGGGGCTTCGCGAACAATTACTCTTTCGTGAATAATAACCTTTTCTTCCCTAGCCCGGGATCTAGAATAGTATACATCATCATTTTGGTCTGTTTGAGCGTACTTTGATGTGGTGCAGGCAGTAATAAAAAATAAATATGCTGCAAAAAAGGAAAATAATAATTTCTTATTCATGGCTTTATATTTTAAGTTTGATAATCATCAATGGTTTATAGACGATAAAGTTTTATAATGGTTTAATTAACTCTGAAATTTAAATAACGTCATGTAGTTTTATAACTTTGCTTTATAAAAATTCTATATAAAATTACAATATCCATTCCATAATTTACAAGTAATTCCACAATTTATAATATGAGCAAAGGTTTAACAAGCAGAAATGATGATTATTCACAATGGTATAACGAAATTATTACCAAAGCCGATATGGCCGAACATTCGGCAGTGAGAGGGTGTATGGTAATTAAACCTTATGGCTATGCTATTTGGGAAAACATGCAGGCCGTATTGGATAAAATGTTTAAAGATACCGGACATAGTAATGCTTATTTTCCTTTATTCATTCCGAAATCATTTTTCTCGAAAGAAGCCTCGCATGTGGAAGGTTTTGCAACAGAATGTGCAGTTGTAACGCATTACCGGTTGAAAAATGACGGAAATGGAAATATTGTGGTTGATGAAGACGCAAAACTGGAAGAAGAGCTAATTGTGCGTCCCACATCAGAAACCATCATCTGGAATACATATAAAGGTTGGATACAATCTTATCGTGATTTACCACTCCTTATCAATCAATGGGCTAATGTAGTTCGTTGGGAAATGCGCACCCGTTTATTTTTACGTACCGCGGAGTTTTTATGGCAGGAAGGGCATACCGCACATGCAAGTAAGGAAGAAGCGATTGAAGAAACCGAACGTATGCTTGAAGTTTATGCAGATTTTGCTGAAAACTGGATGGCTTTACCCGTAATACGCGGAAAAAAAACAGCGAATGAGCGCTTTGCAGGCGCTTTAGATACTTATTGTATTGAAGCTCTAATGCAGGATGGAAAAGCATTACAGGCGGGCACTTCTCACTTTTTAGGGCAAAACTTTGCTAAGGCATTTGATGTTAAGTTTACCAGTAAAGAAGGTAAATTGGATTATGTATGGGCAACTTCATGGGGAGTTTCTACCCGTTTAATTGGGGCTTTAATTATGGCTCACTCTGATGATTCAGGGTTGATCCTTCCCCCTAAATTAGCGCCAATACAAGTTGTAATTGTGCCTATTTATAAATCTGAAGAAGAATTAGAGAAGATAGCTGAAATTGCTAACCAAATTGTAAACGATCTTAAGACAAAAAATATATCTGTAAAATTTGATAACCGGGATTCACAACGGCCGGGTTTTAAGTTTGCTGAACATGAAATGAAGGGCGTACCTGTAAGAATTGCCATTGGAGGCAGAGATATAGAAAATGGAACGGTTGAAATTGCCCGCAGAGATACTAAAGAAAAGCAAACAATAGCAAATGAGAATTTGGATAATTATATAGAAAACTTGCTGACAGATATCCAGCGATCTATTTATAACAAAGCTTTAAAATTCAGAGAAGAAAATATCCGTGAAGCTAATTCATACAATGAATTTAAGCAGATATTGGATACTAAAGCTGGTTTTGTTTCTGCACATTGGGACGGAACACCAGAAACTGAAAAGCGAATAAAAGAAGAAACCAAAGCAACGATCAGATGTATTCCCTTAGACAATAAATTAGAAGATGGTATTTGTATGGTTAGTGGAAAGCCTTCATTACAACGGGTGTTATTTGCAAGAGCTTATTAGCAAAATTGACTATTGTAATACTCCTTAGTCATTATATTTAATATAACTTGTGCTTTCATAAAAATCCCTCTCTGAAATTAATCAGAAAGGGGTTTTAATTTTATTGAATGGAGTGTTATTTCTTCAATATTATTTCTTTGGAAGTGCCTTTTATGCTTATTATAGCTTTAGCATCACAATCATCACTACCATAATCTAAAGTGCGTACAAATTCTCCTGACTTTACTTCTAGTACACCTCCTATAAGAAAAGGACAAGCAACATTCTTAATTAAAGGTTTTGTAATGGTTACAGTAAACTCACGTCCTTTAGCTCCGGTTCCGCTTGCAGTTCCTGTGATTGAAAAAATATCATCCTCAGGTAACTGCGTAGATTCTCCTTGTAACCATTCTATGGTTTTATTAGAATTCCAACTAACAGAAGCTCCATTACTGTTTATGTTAATTTTTGAAGCCAAAACTGAAAATGTATAATTTCCTGCCGCATTCTTTCCATTATTGGTAATAGTTTTTGTTCCTTCTATCTTAGCATTATTTACACTAAATCCATTAAATGTGATGGTTATCTGTGAGCCATTATCCTTAAAAGGTTTAGTAAAACTAGCAATGATCTTACCTTTACGTGTTACGCCATTATTTACACAACCATCTCCAAAATCAAATGTAACTGTTCTAGGCCAGGGATTAACATGTGAAGTAATTGTGATAGTTGGAGCACAATCATTACTTGGATCTATATTAACTTTTGAATCCGATTGGACTTTTGTTGCCTCAACATCGCTTAAATCCGGATTTACAGATGATAAGCCACTAATAACTGTAAACAGATCGGTAAGAGTTTCATCTGCCTGGGCATTTTCCTGCACATAACTAATGTCCTGATCGTCTACAGCGGTTTTGTCTTTCTTACAGGCGGAAAATGTTAAAGTGATTATGCCTAGCATAATAAAAACTGGATAAAATATTTTTTTCATAATTTGTTAGGATTAATTTTGAAGTTATGACTGTAACTTTTGTGTTAGGTTTAATTTAATATGAAATCTTTTTTAATAGTATTCTTTAGGATAGTTGAGGAACATAATTGGTCTTTTCCGGCCTTCCGTTTTTAAAAGCTTCCCGTGGTTTTAAGCCTAAAAGTTCGAACATAGCCATATCTTCATTAAATGCAGGATTTGGTGTGGTCAGGAGTTTATCTCCTGCAAAAATAGAATTTGCTCCTGCCATAAAACAAAATGCCTGATCGGTTAAACTCATTTCTGTTCTTCCCGCGGATAAGCGAACAACGGTTTTGGGCATGATGATCCGGGCTGTTGCAATCATGCGTACCATATCCCAAATTGAAACCCGGGGCTGATCTGCCAATGGTGTTCCCTTAACCGGAACCAATGCGTTTATAGGGACAGATTCAGGATGTTTGTGCATGTTGGAAAGTGTTCTTAACATAGAGATACGATCTGCAACGGTTTCGCCTAAGCCAATAATACCACCACTGCAAACAGTAAGCTTGGCCTTTCGGGCATTTTCAATGGTTTTTAAACGATCATCAAAGGTGCGTGTGGTAATAATTCGTTTGTAGTCATCTTCAGAAGTATCCAGGTTATGGTTATAAGCGTATAATCCGGCATCAGCCAAACGCTGCGCCTGCGATTCGGTTAACATTCCCAGTGTACAGCAAACTTCCATATCCAGGTTGTTTACTGATTTTACCATCTCTATCACGCGGTCGAAATCACGATTGTCACGCACTTCACGCCATGCAGCTCCCATACATAAACGCGATGCTCCGCCATCTTTTGCTTTTTGCGCAGCTTCGGTAACCTGATCAACAGACATTAAAGCCTGGACTTCCAAATCAGTATGATAACGGGCAGCCTGGGGGCAATAAGCACAATCTTCGGGACAGCCTCCTGTTTTAATAGAGAGTAAACTGCTAATCTGTACTTCTGCATAATCTTTATTTTCGCGATGTACGGTTGCAGCACGATATATTAAATCAAGTAATGGGCTATGATATATTTCGGATATTTCTTCTTTTGTCCAGTTGGTTCTGATCTCGGTCATGTTAATAGCTTAATGAAAGCAAATTTAGAATAAAATTGAAATGGTGCGAGCAGGTTTTCATTAATATTTAGGCGGTGAATGTTTGTTCATTTTTTAATGTTCCAAGTTAAGCAGTTGGTTATACCAGTATCTTTAGCAGGTTCATTACTTTTTACAGGAATAATTTTTTGATTAGGAAATACTTTTTGTGCCTGTTTGATTGCTTCGTCATCTGTTTTAAGGCCAAAAATTGGTAAGATTACAAAGTCTGATAATTCAATATAATTCAGATAAAGTCCTGTAGCATCATCAGGATCTTCGTTTTCATAAGGATTAAAAGGAAATTCTTCCCATTTAAGTTTAGAATTATGCAGGCACATTAAAAAGTCAATATAGTTGGCCCTTTCTTGTAGCTTTAAGTCATTTATTAGCAAAGTGTCAATGCCAATAAATCTTGCCATTCCGTCGGCATGGCCTAACCAATCGTCTTCTTCAACCGGAACAAAATATATTTCATTGATTTCTAAAAGATCTTTGAGTTCCTGAATTAATTGCAATTCAGAATATTTTGGATTTTCAACAAAAACCTTGGTAGTCATTAGGATTCTATCTGTCCATTTCGAAATATTACCACCATCCAGAATTATGTTTGATTTAATAGTTTTAACTTTGATTTTATCGCATATAGTGTCTACATCTGAAATTGTTCTTGCCCATTTTTTAGTCGATATTAGATAGTCTGGTTGATATGAAAATCTTACAAATTTGTTGTTAGAAATCTGTATGGGCATGTAATCAACAGCCCAAACATTTTTTGTGCCGGGTAAAAAGTCAAATTCAATAGAATTATTATGTAATGCTAAGATAAGCTCTTCGAAAAAAGTAGGGTACTTAAATTTTAGGGTATCTGATAAATAAATAAAATTAGTTTGACTATCAATTATCATTTTTCAATAAAAACTTTTTGTATTCAACGGCTTTATCTTTCAAATTTAATCTTCTATAAATAGGTGATGGAGAAGGTAAAACTATGAGTTCAACATTTCTAGGTTTATTAAAATTCTCTAAGAACTCTTGATACACTCCTTTACTTGTAAAAAGTATTTTGCTTATTGGATTTTTAGTTAATATCAAATCAATAGCTTCTTGATTATATTTTTTATTAATAAGGTTGACATCAGAATTTTTATTCTCTTTTCTTTCACATGAAAGTATAATATCTGTGATAGCAATTTTATTTTCTCTAAGTATTTGTTGTTTATCATTAAAGGATGATAAATTCTTTTCAAATACTATTTCCAGAATTTTCCAAAATTGGTTTCTGCTTGCAGAATAAAACCAGTCTTTATCTTTTGGTTTTTGTGTTGATTGCTTGCCAGGAAAACTTCCTATAATTAGTGTATTACTGCTTTCTGGAATAAATGGTTTAAATGGATGATATTCTATCATAATTTTGTATTAAAATATGTTATAATTTGTTTAAATTGTTTACTTCTGTTAGCACAGTAAACTAAAAATAAAATTTACAAAAGTAATTTACTGGCTAACCCTAATAAAAGCAAAAAGCCAAAAACATCTGTAAAAGTGGTAATGATAATAGATGATGCAATGGCAGGATCAATTCCTACACGTTTTAAAAATAAAGGTATGGATGAGCCTGCCACACCGGCAATGACCAGGTTTCCGGTCATGGCAATAAAAATAACTAAACCAAGCATAGGATTTCCATCATAAAAGAGAGCAAAAAGGAACACGATAAGGCCATTAACAGCGCCATTGATTAAACCAACCGTAAATTCTTTTAAAACAGTACGGTAAGCCTGGTTATCTGTTAAATCATTTAGAGAAATACGGCGTACGGTTACTGCCAGGGCCTGTGTTGCGGCATTGCCTCCCATACCGGCAATCATAACCATGTATCCGGCCAGGATACCAATTTTAGCGATACTTCCATCAAAATAACGGATAACGGAAGCGGCCAGGAATGCGGTACCCAAGTTTAAAATAAGCCAAGGCAAACGACTTTTAACGGCTTCTTTCCAGTTACCTGCCAGCTTTTCATCTTCAGATACCCCGGAGATTTTAAGGATATCTTCGGTGTTTTCTTCCTGCATTACATCAATCACATCATCAAAGGTAATACGGCCTAAAAGGTGCATCTGATCATCCACTACGGGAACACTGGTCAGGTTATATTGCGATATTAATTTAGCCACTTCTTCCTGGTCGGTTTCTGCTTTTACATAAACAAAATCGGGTTTGATCAGATCGCGGATGCGGATGTTTTGTTTAGCTTTAATAATGTCTTTAAGGGATACAATGCCTATCAGGATGTTCAAATCGTCCACTACATTAATAGTGTAAAACTCTTCCATTTCTTCGGATTGGCGAATGATCTGGTCTAAAGCATCTTTTTTTGTCAGGTTTGAATTGATCTTGATAACCTGGGTATTCATCAACCCACCAGCCGTATCCTCTTCGTATTTTAAAAGAGAGCGGATATTTGATGCATCTTCTTCATCAAGTTCTTCTAATATTTCCCGTTGCTGTTCTTCGGGCAGCTGGCTGATGATATCGGTCGCATCATCATAATCGAGTTCTTCAACAATTTCAGAACGTCTTTCAGGATGTAAGTTCTCAAGTAATCTCTCGGGATGAGATTCGGCATCCATTTCTGAAATAACCTCGGAAGCAGTTTCCGCGGGTAAAATACCTATAATCCGTTCGCGGGCTTCTTGTGGTAAGCTCTCAAAAAGAATAGCGATTTCTGATGCATGATATTCTGAAACTAAAGCGGCTAAAGCAGCATTATCCGCTTCAAGCGCCTGCTTAAATTTTAATACGTCGGTTTTATCAAGTTCAAAAGACTGCATGCGTGCTAAATTAACAAAACAAGATGAGAACTCTTGTTCTATTACTTTAAATTGAAAGAAATGACTATTAAATAAGGAAAATTAAAGTATCTAAAGTGTTATTTATTGCTTAACCAACCCCGGCGCCAAAAGTAAATAACTTGTAAAACGGCAATTACAAACATAAAAAGCATGGTATAAACATATCCGTTTTCGGCATAAAGTTCAGGCATATTGTTAGGCAGTACTTTTCCGGTTTGCGGGTCCTGGTAAGCAAAATTCATCCCGTAAACACCGGCTATAAATGTTAAAGGAATAAAAATGGATGAAATAATAGTTAATACCTTCATAATTTCATTCATGCGGTTGCTGATAAAAGACAGGTTCATATCAATTAAACTGGCGGTAATATCCCTGTAACTTTCAACCAGATCTATTATTTGCATGGAATGGTCATAAGCATCTTTTAGAAATGTTTTTGTTTCTTTGGTAATCAGTCTTGATTCTGTTCTGATCATGTCGTTTAATTTATCCCGTTCAGGCCAGGCAGCTCGGCGTATACTGATCATGATGCGTTTAATAGACTGGGTTTGATACATTAATAATTTATCTGCTTTCCTGTACAACAATTCTTCAATGGTTTCCAGTTCTTCGCCAAGTTTGTAAATAAGGGCAAAGTAATTATCAATAATCACATCCATTAAGGCATACATCAGGTAAGAACTGCCCCCTGTCCGAATGGTTCCCTTCCCTCCTGCCAAACGGTTAATAACGGGTTCTATACAATTATTATAGTCTTCCTGAAAACTGATCAATACTTTACGAAACAGCAGATATGAAATTTGCTTATTCTCAATTTCTAGGTCTTCATTCAGGTATAGCATACGACTGGTGGCAAAAAGATAGCCATCATGCTCATCCAATTTAGGGCGCTGCTGAATATTGGTAATATCTTCTAAAACCAGGTTATGAATGTTAAACTTATTTTTAATGTAGTTTAAAAGGTCAAGATCGCCCAGTCCACGAATGTCTACCCAGCAATGGAAGGATGAGTGTTCATCAAAAAAGTCGTCTAATTGTGCGGTATTTAAAATTTCCCGGATAATATAGTTCTTAAGATCATAGGCATAGGCGGTAATTTTGGGCTTTAAAGCGCCTTCATATAATTGTAAAGCGCCGGGGCTTGCGCCGGGCAGGGGGATATACTTTTGCGCTTTTATTTTAATACGTCTGATCTTTGCCATTGCTTAAAAAATTATTGCTTTGCGGGCCCTGGTTAAACAACAAATCTACTATACTTAAATTAGGTATAAAACCATTTCTTTCTTCAAATACCTGGAAATAGGTTTTACCGGAATATTGCTCTTTTTGTTTGGGGCTGATGCTGAAACGGTAATCTTCCATATCTGTATAGTGTTTTTCGTAGTCCTTTGTATAGCTATAACTGAGGTTTAGCTTTAAGAGCCGAATTAGCATTTGAAACAATTCTTCCGTATAATCGAACAGAAAAGTACATTTCTTTTCATAAAAAGGTGCAAAATCATCTTCATAGAATTCAAAATAGGCTGAACTGTGGTAGGATGTCTGAATACTGAGCCAATGGGAACGCTGCCAGTTGAAATCATAACTGATCCTGACATCTTTAATAAGGGTATGCACTTTTGAACCTCTGACCACGGGGATAATCAAATCTAATTGACCATTGGGCGAATGGATACTTGCCCGGTTGCGGAAGGTTTGTTTAGGAAAGTTTTCGCACTTTTCTAAAAGCAAATTAGGATTATGTTCCAATAGCCTGGAAAATAATTCAACGGGTGGAAGATAAAATAAGGGGAATATTGCTCCTTTTTCCATCATATAACTTAAGTTTGCCATTCAAT
>JBASZP010000194.1:0-2294 GCA_049660965.1 Daejeonella sp.
TTTCACAAAATCTAAAAGAAGATACTTTTAAACACTTTGATATTACCAATAAAATTCAGGTAATTCCTAATTTTGTTGATATGAAACGATTTAGTTTAAAAGCTAAAGATCATTTCAAATTGGCAATTGCACCCAATAATGAACGGATTACTGTACATACATCAAACTTCCGTAAAGTAAAACGTACGCAAGATGTAATACGTGTATTTGAAAAAGTTCAAAAAGCAATTCCCTCAAAACTACTGATGGTTGGCGACGGACCCGATCGCGTTTATAGCGAACAGCTTTGTCGTGATCTGGGTATTTGTGAACATGTGCGCTTCCTGGGAAAACAGGATGCAATTGAAGAAATTCTTTCTGTTTCTGATTTATTCTTTATGCCCTCAGAGTCTGAAAGTTTTGGGTTAGCAGCTTTAGAGGCCATGGCTTGTAAAGTACCCGTAATTACCTCTAATGCCGGCGGTTTACCGGAATTAAACATTAATGGCGTTACCGGTTTTATGGATAATGTTGGCGATGTAGACGCAATGGCTGCCCATGCCATAGCTATCCTTGGAAATGATGATGAACTGAAAAAGTTTAAAGAAAATGCCTTAAAACGTGCTAAAGAATTTGATCTGAGTTTAATTCTTCCGATTTATGAAGATTATTACAAAAAAGTATTAGCTAAAACCCTGGTGTAAAAAATCAAACCACTTTAAAAAGGCTTTTATTCCTAATAGTTTATACCTTTGCTGGCATTATATTTGAAAACACCAGAACTAAATTAACTAAGCTAATTATAAATCATGAAAAAATTATTCATTGCTTCTCTAATATTAGGTTTTATATTTCTATTACAAACAGAAACCAAAGCACAAAACTATAAAAATGCAATTGGTGTTAGGCTTGGCGCCTATAACGGGTTGAACTTTAAAACATTTTTAAACAATAAAGCGGCTTTAGACCTGAACTTATCATTTAGAGGTAATAGTGGTTATAACCGCTTCCTGTTTACCGGTTTGTATGAAGTACATAACCAAATAAATAATGCAGCCGGCTTAAAATGGTATTACGGAGGTGGTGGAAGTATTGGTAGTTACAGATATAAAAATTCAGAGTTAGCAGACTATGTTCATCTTAGTTTAGACGGTGTTCTCGGTTTGGATTATAAATTTAACGGCGCCCCTATTAATTTGGCCTTAGACTGGAGACCACGTCTGTTAGTTACTCCTGATACAGATATTTATACTGGTGATGTTGGTTTAGCTATTCGCTTCACTTTTTAAAAATATCCTATTTTCATACAAGCCCTCTAATTATATGTAATTCTGCTTATTGTAGAATTACGTATTCTTTACCCATGGTAGAATTATCACCATATAAAATAATGGTATAAGTCCCTTTCTGAAAACTTTCCATGTTCTGCCAGTCTATGGTATAAACTTTATCTTCGTTTGTAAATTCAATTGCAGTTTTATAAGAAAATTGCAAGTCTTCGCCATCAACAGAGGTAAATGTTCCTGTATTACTCACAACAATCAGGTTCCCGCTAGGATCTATAATACGAATGTAAATATTGTATAAACGCTTTTCTGCAATAGGATTATCTACAACAGAAAAGCTAATCCGGAGTTTTTTTGTAGTCTTGGCTTTTGTAACCTCAGTTTCTTTACCATTACTTTTTACCTTTAACGGAATAATTGATATATTGCTAGCCTTTAATGCCGCAGCGACTTTTACCTTACTTTTTAATTCTTTGTTCGTCTTTTCAAGATTACTTGTTTTAATATTTACTGAATCTATAGCTGTTTTTAAAATATCCCGTTCATTAGTTAACAAGGCATTTTTCTTTTTTAATTCTTCAATCTCTATAGTATATGCAGTTACAAACCTGCGTAACTTCTTAATTTCTTCCTGAGCTTTAACCAGTTGAACTTGAGTTATTTCCCCTTTCTTAAGCGAGATACGTAATTCTTCAATCTGTTTACGAGCCAAATCCTGCTCCTGTTGCATTTGTTCAGACAACTTTACATTATTGGTAGTTACATTATCAAGTTCAGCCTCAATTTTATCAATTTCTGTCTGCATACGGGTTTTCTCATCACTAATAGTTAAAATACGCTCATTAGTTTTTTGATCTTTAAAAAATAAATAAACGTTAGTCCCTAATAGAACCGCTATAACTATTATCAGAAAATAAATTTTTTTAGAGTCTTTACTTCCTCCCTCGTCTTTATGAGTAATTTCCATACTTGAATTTTTAACAGTTTCGTTTTATAAGACAGGGTCTAATTAAGGAGCTGAATAAACCG
>JBASZP010000195.1:0-4645 GCA_049660965.1 Daejeonella sp.
GCATAAGGTTTCTGCCAAGTCTTGAAAGCTCTGAAACTACAAGTAAATCTCCTTTTTTTAGCTGGCGCAATAATTTTCCCAGTTTTCGTTCCTCAATTTTTTTTGTTGAGCTTATTGTTTCTTCAATTAGTCTATCAAGACTTATACCTTGAATTTTACAGTAGTTACCTATTTCAAATTTTTGATTGGCAGTAGTTTGCTTGTCGCTACTTACTCTGATGTATCCGTATATCATATAGTTTTTGAAACAAAGTAAGTCATTAATAAAGGGGCGTTTTATACTAACGACAAAACATTCATTATTACAGGAAAGCATCTGGCGTATTTATCTGCGTTTTTTAATTCAAAACTTTTCAAGTTTTGTTTCAAAGAGAATTTTCCAGAGTTATTAGGAGAAACGAGAGAACTCAGAAAAGTCTTCTTTGATATAATCCCTGTAAAAGAAGTGAATAATGAAATTAATCATCAATTTGAGAATTTGGTTGAAAGCTATATTGAAAATGCTAAAAACATAGAATTAAGAAATAAAACAGAGAATGAAATTGACGAAGTTATTTATAACCTTTACTCAATTGATAATGACGAAAGAACAACAATAGAGAGTATATTTTATTGATTAGCCAATACTATCAATACTTGCAAATTCATTTTCAGTTATGTTGTAAATCGCTGCAATTTTTTTCTCAATAACCAATTCTTGATTTGTTGTGTCAAGTCTATTTATTTTCATCTCTTGTAATTCAGCAATTAGATTTTTGAAATCATTTTCAATTGTGTTATCTACTTCTTTTATTCTTATCTGCTCAAAAAACACCTTGCTTAATTCCCTTGTTTCACCAAGCAATTCAGGAAAATTTTCCTTAAAGCAAAATCTAAACAGTTTGGAGTTGAATATCGCAGTAAGGTAAGATAAATTAGTACCGGTAATTATAAAGCATTTCTGGTTAGTATAAAACGCCCCTTTATCAAAGACAAATGGTAAGAACTTGGTCATATTAGGATAAATGATTTTTTCCTTTTCAAATTCTTCCCAATAAGAAATACTGTCTTGAGTTTCAAACCATTTATTGGATGTTTTTTTTCTTGTACCCTTTTCGCCAGTTTGTTCTATTCTTATTCCAAATGATAAAAGATAATCTCTAACAGCAGGATAATTATCAATGCTATATTTTTTACTCGGGAATGTTGCTATCAACCATAAATCATTGTAATCAACATAATATTTTTGAATGTCTCTACCTCTCAATAATGGTTTAATTACCTCTTCGCTTTTAGGGTCTTGTTCAATAAGCTCTTTACGTTTTATTCCATCAATTACAAAGGCATCGTTATACCCTGTCAATATTCCCCTGTTTATTTTTATATCCCAATTCTTTAATGGTGTTCCTTGAAGTTCAACTTTTGCTTTAATTTCTTGAACCTTTTTATCTTGAATAATCCAGGCATTTTCATTGACAACTAAATGAGCTGCCATTTCATTGAAATAATCCCCTAATGGAATTTGTAGTTCAAAAGTTTCTGGAGTTCTTACAGCCAAAAGTTTTTGGTTATTTTCCTGCTTTCTAAACATTAAAATATTGCTTAGTACAGTGGCATTACTGAAAACCAGAACCATTCCGAAATCAATTAGCTGTATTGGGTTTGTGTTTTCAGCAATGTATTTTCTTGTTGACATTCCATAGTCAGTTCGCATCCATTTATTGGATGTAATAAATGCTAAAATTCCATTGCCTTTTAATACTTGATTTCCTTTTTCATAGAACAGTGAATAAATATCTCCTGTGCGGGCAAATGTTTCATATTCTGCTTTTGCAAGTGCATCAGTATCTGTTCCCATACTTTGTAACTGAATATATGGAGGATTCCCTATGATTAAATCAAAACCTTCAAATTCACCATTATTGTTCAGTACTTCGGGAAATTCAAAACGCCATTCAAAAGCATTTTTGTATATGGCATTATTTTCTATTTCATGAAATTCTTTAGTTCTCTTATTTATATCCTCCTCCAATTTTTTTATTCTCTCTTTTGCTTTCTTAATGTTTTCTTTAGAACCATAAGTTTCTTGTGGTTCATTTGCTTCATTATCTTTAAAAATATTGGGCGCTACCAGTAAATTAAATTCATATTGCAATTCTTGTAGCTTTTTATACTCCTTACTGTTTTTATTAATTACAGTTTTAAAATCAGCTTTAATTCCATCAATTATTTTTTGTAAACCTCTTTTTACATCACGGCTTTTTTCGTTTTTGTAATCGTTTACAAAACCTCTGTATGCTTTAATATCATACTTAATGCTTTTTAATGCTTTGCTTAAATCAGCATCTAACGGAAAACGGCTTAATAAACTATTTCCGCATTTTATATTGATGTCAATATTTGGAAGCGTTTCTAATTCTAAAAAGTTGGTTTCTTCTTTGTAATAGGCATTTTTCAATAGTTCTATCCACAAACGCAAACGACAAATTTTTACCGAATTTGGGTTAATGTCCACGCCAAACAAACAGTTTTCGATGATGTTTTGCTTTTCGTGAAACAGTGCTTTTTGAAGTCGCTGTATTTCTTTATTTAGTGGTTTTCCGTTTTGTAGTTTGTATTCAAGAATGTTTGTTTTCGGGTCGGTAATTATCAACTCATCATTTACAATTTCAATTTCATAACCGCTAATGCTGTTGCCTTCTTTGTCGGCAAGTATTCCCAATTCCGCTTTTATACTGATAATTTCATTTAATGATGAAACTAAAAAGTGTCCTGAACCTACGGCTGGGTCGCAAATTCGGAGGGAGTTTATTATTTCATTTGCCTTTAAAATTTCTTGTGTTTTAAACAGGCGTAAAGTGTAGTTTTTAACATCTTCAAATTTGTCAAATAATATTTTGTCACTTTCTGATAAGGCTTCATTGAATTTTTCTACAACTGCCAGGCGAATTGACTGTTTGCACATATACATTGTAATAAATGCAGGTGTAAAAATTGAACCGTCTTTGTAACCATTTATTTTCTCGAACACTTTACCAAGCACAGAAGCGTTGATAATTGTTTTGTTGTCTTCCTGCACATCTTCAGTGCCTTCACTTGCAAAATCGTAAGCATCTAAAAACTGAAAAAGGTAATCTAAAGTTGGAAGCGTAGCTGCCTTCTTTTTGATTTCTTTTAAAATTGTTGTGCTGATAAATTCTAACTTACCACCATTATCAAGCGAATTGATTTTTATGGTTTGGTCTTCCAGTTCGCTGATTTCAAAAAGTGAACTATTCAAATAAGGAACTTTGCCGTATTTTGTTTTTATAGCTTCGCTTCTTTCACTGAGGTTTACCGCTAAAACTTTATGAAACAGTTTAAAAAGTTCATCAAAGTCATTTATCGTTTCGCTATTTAAGAAACGGTATTCTTTATTTCCTTGATGATAAGTTATGAGTTGTCCTTCCAGCAACTTCAAAAACAAAATCCTGTTTATCCAGGTAATACTAAGTTCTAAAGCAATATTGAAAAATCGTTCATCTTTTGTTGAACCGTAAATGGATTGGTCAGGTAAGCGATGTAAAACATCTTCTGTTTGCAATGCTTCAATAGTAGCTTCAATAAGAGAAGCCGCGAAGCGACTTTCCTTTTTTCTTCGTATTATGTTTTTGCCGTCTTCTTTTGCTTCTTCCAGTCCAATGATATGTAGCAATTCTTTGTAGAATTTGTCATTGAGTGAATTGCTGTCGTTAGGCGTTACAATTTTTAAAAGATGTTGAGGCGAAAGGATTTTAAGTAATGCACTTAATTCTCTATCATCTTCCTTTTTGTTGTTACGTAAAATAGTGTCATAATCCCGAATGTCAAAGTAAACACAAGGAATTTCAACATCTATTTTTGAAATTAACTTTTCAATTTCCTGATAGAAAAAAGGGTTGTTTTTGTTGTCGCTTACTTTGGTTTTATAAAGGTTTTGTATTTGTGTGTTGTTGTAAATGTGCTTGTCAAAATGGTTTGCGTCTATGATATACCACTCGTTAATGTTGGTAATTACAAGCTGTTTCAATTGGAAATTTCCAACTTTATTCCGTTCGTCTAAGTAGTAAAGTATAAGTTCGTGAAGTGCCTTTTTGTTTGGGTTTTTAGCCGAAACCATTTCTCCAATATTACTTGGTCGTTTGGCTTCAATGATAACGCCAACATCGCTGTTAGTGGATTTGTCTAAATGAATTACAAGGTCTTTTTTGTCTTTGGTGTTAATGGCGTTGGTGTCACGATAAAATGTGTCCCGCAAAAAGTCTCGCAGGTCGTTTTTTAAATGCTCTTCGCTTTCGTCCTTTGGTCTTTTTTCTATAACGCTGATTTTGTCGAGTAAAGCAATGAGGTTCGTTTTGAAAAGGTCAATTTCACTTCTCAAAGGCTTTTGCTTTAAGAATGCTTTAAGTGCTCTTTTCGGTGTCTGCGTTACTAATTTCATCAAATATTTCTGTCAATTATTTAGGTAGTAAATATAAGTTTAAAAACCGTTTTATAGTCCAAAGTTGTCGCCAAATTGTCAACCTGCTGAATGTCTTGGTGCGGTTTGGCAAAATTAAATGTACTGCAATTTAGGTCGGCTTGTAGCTCTTTTAATTTTGCGAAGCGTAGGCATTTTGTCGTCCAATGTCAGTGCGAATGTTGATGA
>JBASZP010000196.1:0-3065 GCA_049660965.1 Daejeonella sp.
CCGTTGTTTTAATTCAATTGCCCAGGGGACGTTATGGTCTACCGATAATAAAAGATCATAATACTTTTTAAGTCTATTTATATCACCTGCAAGTCCGCATATAGTTCCCTTATGATAATTTCCCCATAAACTGTCACTGCTAAACTCGTAATTAGTAATAATATTTAACGCTGAATTCACATTAATTAAATTCGTCTTGTATTCAAGCACTTTTCCAATTGCTATCTTACACAAATGCTCTACTTCATGTATAAATTGGTTTTCATTATCAAATTTTACGAACTGGTTCTCCCTGTTTCCGATATCAAAGGAGAAGTGGTCATTTAAATACCAATGGAAATTAACTGCTACGTTTAGATACGTGCCTCTATCCCAACCTGGTTGAAACTCAATTACTGTTGTAAACCAGCCAGGGTCGTCAAGCCAAATACGCGATTGCCCCCGCCTTTCTATACCATAGGGTAAAAAAAATTGCCTTGCAATCTTATTTATTATTTTAGAATGTTCTGGTATTGACATCCATTAGTATAAAATGTGTGCTAACAATAGATTGAATTATTTAATTTCTCTTTAAAATCCTAATTTCTCATCCACCTCGGTTTCACCGGACTGTTGTTTATTATAGGCGCCGCAATCTAAAGTAATGTTTAACCCTCCTTTTGGGGGTTCAAAATCGCCTTTGGTGTATTTTAGTTTCGGATCGGCATAAACCTTTTTCATGTACTTACCAAAAACAGGCAAGGCGGAATTTGCGCCTTCGCCGAGAGAAGTAGAAGTAAAATGCAGTGCACGGTCTTCACAGCCTGTCCAAACACCTGTTACTAATTGCGGGGTTATTCCCATAAACCAGCCATCAGAATTATTCTGGGTGGTTCCTGTCTTGCCGCCAATCGGGTTGGTCAGGCTATATGGTGCTGAACGTAATCTTCGCCCTGTTCCCTGGATCACTACGCCCTTTAACATATCGGTCATTACATACGCGGTTTGAGGGTCTAACACAACTTTAACTTTTGGCTTTTGTTCATAGATTACGTTTCCGTTCTTATCTTCAATTCTAAGCAGGTAAATAGGTTCTGTCCATATACCATGATTTGCAAATACAGAATAAGCTCCTACCATATCATATATCGAGGCGTCAAAAGATCCTAAACAAATAGAGGGATAATTTGGTACTTCGCTCGTAATACCCATGTTTTTTGTAAGAGTTGCCACAGCGGTAGCTCCTACTTCTTTCATCATATAGGCTGTAACATAGTTTTGCGAGAAAGCTAAAGCTTTTTTTATGGTAATATAGCCTGACAATCCCTTAGATCCGCCTTTGGGTGTCCAGCCGTCAACCGTTACGGGTACATTTGGTACGGTATAACAGGGGGAATATCCTCTTTCTATGGCTACAGCATAGGTAAAAGGTTTGGCTGTTGAACCTACCTGACGGGTTCCTGTTTTAACCTGATCATATTTAAAATGTTCAAAGTTAATTCCTCCTACCCAGGCACGTATATAGCCGGTTTGGGGTTCCATAGACATCATGGCATTACGCAACATGAGTTTATAGTATTTAATGGAGTCAATAGGTTTCATGACCGTGTCAATTTCTCCACGCCAGCTAAAAATGGACATTTTAACGTGTTTTTGGAAGTCAGCAGCAATCTCATCGTCAGATTTCCCCTCGTCTTTCAACTGGTGGTAACGGTCTGATCGTTTAACCCCCTGTTCAATCAGATTTTTGGCTCCTTTAAAACCAAAAGGGTTACGCCCGCCCCACTGGGCATTAAACTGTCGTTGAAGTTGTTTAAGATATTCCCGCTGTGCTTCTTCTGCATAGGTTTGCATACTGGAGTTGATGGTTGTATAAATCTTTAATCCATCCCGGTCCAGGTCATAAGGTGTACCATCAGCCTTGGTTACAGAGTTTTCTTCAAATGTTTTTTGAATTTCTTTTTTAAGGGTAGCCCTGAAATATGCTGCTGACCCTTCATTCGTATCGGATGGATTAAAGTCAAGGCCCATTGGTAATTGTTTTAAGCGTTCTGTTTCTTCATTACTTAAGTAATTGGCTTTATTCATGTTTTCCAAAACAGTATTTCTGCGAAAAAGGGCTCTTTCCGGGTTTCTTTGCGGGTTATAAATTGAAGGACCTTTAAGCATCCCGATTAAAATTGCGGCTTGCTGTGGTTCAAGTTTATCGGGCGTAGTACTAAAATAGGTTCTTGCAGCAGACTTAATTCCATAGGTATTATATGAGCCAAAATCTACCGTGTTTAAATACATGGTGATGATCTCTTCTTTGGTATAGTTCCTTTCCAGTTTTACAGCAATAATCAGTTCCTGTAATTTTTGGATCACACGTTTTGAATAATCGCTTGACCGGCCTTCTTTTGAAAACATATTAAGGGCTAATTGCTGGGTGATGGTACTCGCACCCTGCTTACGTCCCATCAGGTTATGAAAAATAATCGTTAATGTCCGTTTAAAATCAATGCCTGAATGTTGGTAAAAGCGAATATCTTCGGTAGCTATTAAAGCATTTATTACGTTAGGCGAAATTTGATCATACCGTACATTGGAGCGGTTTTGTACATAGTATGTTCCTAAAATAACATTATCATCTGATATGACCTCGGAAGCAAGATTACTCTTTGGGTTTTCCAGATCACGGAAAGAGGGCAATTTGCCAAAAATCCCTAAACCAATGCTGAACAGGACAATGGCTCCAAGTGCGACAATACTAATAAACCATTTCCAAAAAATATTAGTATAGCGGGTAATTTCCTGTTGGGTTAAAGCGGTGCTCATATAGTATGGAAAGTGGAGTTAATAATTTTTAAAGAATTCAATATACTGGTCAATCGTGGCACGGTCGTTTAGTTTATCAAAGTTGGGTTTAGTAATATAAAATACATTGTACTGGTCGGCCTTAATCTTCATAATTTGCGATAAAAGCGGATTGATTGTTTTAAAATAATCGTCCATTGCAACTTTACTTGAAAAAGGGCCTACAAATATCAGTTGATTTTGGCTATTTACATCTTTTAATTGATGTTTTATTCCTGCACCTGCAAAAT
>JBASZP010000197.1:0-1738 GCA_049660965.1 Daejeonella sp.
GGATTTAACTTAATTTTTTTTCTCAGAATTTTTTTACCCCATTTTATTGCTTACATGATTTGAACTTCATACTTTTCATATTTATTTCACGGCAAAAATTCATTTCATCAAAGCGGTTAAACTTTTACGTTAATGCATGATTACGATAGCTTTATATAATTTAAAAGGTGGTGTTGGTAAAACTGCGGCCGCAGTTAATCTCACCTATCTTGCATCCGTGGATGGTTTTAAGACACTTTTATGGGATCTAGATCCTCAAGGGTCAGCGTCATTTTATTTTAATGCCGCGTCACAATCAAAAAATCAAAGTAGCAAGCTGATTGGGGGTAACCTTAATATTAAAGATGTTGTCCAGGAAACTTCGTTTGAAAATCTGTGGATCATTCCCTCAGATCTGTCAGCCCGTAACGCCGACATTTTACTCGATGAAACAAAGCAAAGCCGGAAGAAAATAAAAAGTCTACTACACGATGCAAAGCAGTTCGATATAGTACTGCTTGACTGCCCGCCCGGTATTTCACTTTTGCACGAAAATGTTTTCAACGCGGCTGATATTATATTAATGCCGCACATCCCGACAACACTTTCTATCCGATCCTTCGACAGCGTTGTTGGATATTTCAAAGACAATAGCCTTGATACATCTAAAATAAAATGCTTCTTCAATATGGTTGACCACCGCAAATCGTTACATCATGAGACGATACAGGAATTTTACAATAAACGCCTTTTCCTGAAAAACTATATTCCTTATTTGAGTGATGTTGAGAAAATGGGAAAGCATCAGCAACCAATATTTGAATTTGCCAATAGTAGCTACGCTGCACAATGCTATAGGGACCTCTGGAATGAAATAAAGAAGACTTGTCTTTGAAAATAAAAGGTCTGATTTAAAAACATGTATTAAAAAACATATAAAACAAAATTATGCAAAGAGAACTTACTAGCTGGTATAGCCCTTCCCTGGACAGTGAAATGCCGATAGCTTCCTATGGCCATTACGGTTTTGCGCTCTTATTGGTACCCACTGCGGCAGCCGACTACCTGGAGTATGAGCGTTTCCTTATGATGGACGCGCTTGCGCCACTCATCGACAGCGGAAAACTTCGTGTGTTCAGTGTAAACAGTATAAATAATGAAAGCTGGCTAAATAATAATATGCTCCCCGAGCATAAAGCCATTCGCCATAATCAGTTCAATGAATACATTTTTAAAGAAGTAGTACCCTTTATCCGCGCCAATACCAGCGACGACACAATGATATATACAAGTGGAGCTTCATTTGGCGCTTTACATGCTATGAACCTGTTTTTAAAAAGGCCGGACATTATTAATGGCGCAATTAGCATGAGTGGTGTCTATGATCTTTCGGAATACACCAAGGGCTTTTGGGACGAACAGGTTTATTATAATAGCCCCTACCACTATATTCCGAATCTTGAAGATAGTTGGTACCTCGATAAAATAAAAGCCAGCCATCATATACATATATATACCGGTAGCGGAAATTATGAGGATCCAGAAGCCAACAAGCGATTCTCACAGGTATTATGGGATAAAGGCATCTGGCACGACCTGGATGTTTGGGGGCCTGATATTAACCACGATTGGCCAACATGGAGAGCAATGCTTCCGTATATTCTGGATGCAAAATTTTAGCTGGAAGCATATAACAATAGAATAGATCTTACTAAAAAGTAATCGCATGAAACCTCTTTTGGTAATAGTGGTATTATTG
>JBASZP010000198.1:0-5118 GCA_049660965.1 Daejeonella sp.
TGACTGGTTACAGCTATAGCTACTATTGGTTTCGGGGCGATTTTTACTATTCCATCAGTTCCCTGAAAGGTTCTTTAAGCCCCTTAACTAAAAAACTCGAATTCAGGGCCGACCTGACAGAAGAACATTTGTTTTACGCTCATTATTATTGCCCGAAGAACTATTCCATCACCTTTAACACTAAGAACAAGAATGAATTTTTAAGCGGCACCTGGACCAGCGATTCCTTTGAAAATTGCGGCAGCGGTACGGGTAATTTTTCAAGAAAGAAACCCGTCTTTCCTCCCGGCTTTAATACCGCACCCTTTGATGCTCTTTTAAAACGGTTTATAGATCAGAATGCCCTGGCGGAAAAGAAAGAACTTATAGTAAAAGTCTCAGATACTATAAAAACCATTCCAGTTGTTAATAGTTCTGCGGATGTATCTAAACGGACAAATACCCTTATTAAAACCATAACTATCCATTCGCCTGATATAAAGATTGAAGTTTTGGATAACGGAGCCATTGATAACGATACGGTAAGCGTGTATTTTAACAAAAATTTACTTTTAAACAAAGTCCGCATAAGCAAACAAGCCATTACCCTGCAACTAAAAGCGACATTAAACGGGGAAAACGAATTAATAATGTATGCGGATAACCTCGGCGACGTTCCGCCCAATACGGCGGAGATGCGTGTTTATGTTGACGGAAAGAAGCATATTATACTTATATCTTCGGATGAGAAAAAGAACGGAGCCATACGTTTTGAAATCAGTAAAGAAAAATAATGACCAGCTTTAAAATCACAACTATTCTATATTTCCTTTCCTATTTTGCCCGCTTATTATAATAATTGGAAATAAACTGCCTGTATAGTTTTCCTTTCATTTTAACTAAAGGATTATATAGGCAAGTCAGTTGTATGCTGAAATAGTTTCAAATTAATCTGTTTCAGATAATTTAAAGGATCTGTCTTCAGTTCAAAGCTATTTTTACACTATTCCCGATATTTTATCCTTTATAAGTTTATGATTAATCAGAATAGCCTGCAAATAATAATCTATGGGTTATTTAATTTCATTTACTAAAATCTGTTCAGCTTAAGGATAAACGCTGTTCAATCCCTAATAGGGTTTAAAAAGAAGTTTTAAACCCTTTAAAAGTACTTAATGGCTATTTTATTTTAATAATCAAATACACAGAAGTTTAGCCATGCTCCGTATAAATTGTTGATAAATATATTTTTTATATGATTTGTTAATTAAGATAATTATTAATAGAATTGCAGATTAATTAATTAAATATTATATTAAACATATTCAAAAGTGTATGAGAATATACTTTAAAGTATAAATTTCACTTAGACTCATATTAAACCAATCAGCAAGTATGAATAAATCAGTACTCAAAACAGCCGTGAATTCTTTCATCGCATTTCCAACTCTTACTGCGGTTAAAACAGCAAAATTTATTAAAGCAAAACTATTGCTGATTGTTTTAACCCTTCTAACGGTGCCGGCTGCCCAGGCACAAATTACACCTGCTACTCCCAGGTATAATGAATCTGTGGTTAATGTGATTGGAGCACAAGCCCATGTTGATGGAACAGTGAACTTTAAAGCCCTTAAATTTTCCCTGGATGCTGCCGGAACCAAGTGGCGAACCGCCTTATTGCAAAACAAAATACCCGGTGTCTCTCCGGAAATTAATGTAGTTGCCTATTATAAGAACATGGCAAATCCTCCTCACGCCTTGATTATGGATGCTAATAGTGATAATATTTTTGGAGATGGCGCAACTGATGATCTGTATGCACCTTATCAGGCACAAAATACTTCATTTAACATTGGCCGGGAGCATTACAGTAAAACCGCAGTTGCTGCATTTTTTGGGGCTCAACAGGTGATGAAATACTTGGATGCTCATTCGGCTTGGGGCTGGCATGGCTTTGATCAGGCAGGAAACATCCCTATAAGTATACTAATATGCAACGAAGCGAATTTCTTATACGATGCCCGAGCTTATTATAACCCATCTGGGCCTGCTATTCATGTTCGTGCACTTCCATTTTCAGATAAATGTGAGTCTGGGATAGCCCTTACTACTATTGCCCATGAGTTTTTTCATGGCATATGGGGACACGTTCCCGACCCTAATCCCGATACCGGCATTTACGCGGAAGCTTTAAATGAGGGTCTGTCCGATATTTTTGAGAAAATGGTGTACAATTATTATCGGGTTTCACAAGGTCAGGCCTTTACCTGGCTGGAATATCCCGGCCAATTCCTACCTATATGTGAGTCAGAAAAATCTTCGATAGAAGATTTCTATTATGCAGGGGAGACAGGATTTGGTAAAACGCTTCCTGTTCATGGAGGCTTCACTTATACTACCGAACTTCAAAAAGCAATACCTGATTCGCATGTTATTGGATATATCATGCGTCACTGGTTTTACCTGATCTCCGAAGGAGGAAAGGGGATTAATGAATATGGTATTCCATACGATATTATAGGTATAGGACCTGAAAAGGCAATGGATCTGATCTTTGATGTAGTTTCCAACTGGGGAGCTAATCCCGCTAATACAGATGCTATTCATCGTTTTGCTATTGCTTCCCTACAGTCTTCAGTTACTAACTATGGTGCCGGGAGTCCGGAACATCTTTCAGTACTGGCAGCCTGGGAAGCTCTGAATATGTTTGGGGAAGCCACTATCCCTCAGGAAGTAGAATATACCGCCCAATCACTTTATAATAATGAGGTAATTATAAAAGTCCGGGAATATACTGTTTTGGGTAAAAAAACCTATTCTATGATTAGTGGTATATCTCCTTCTGTTCTAATAAAGTATACTCCTATTCTCAACAAGGAAGGACTTCAAGTATCTGATCTGGATGAAGACCATATTTTCTTTGAAGATAATGACCAGCTTCGTTCCAAGAGAGCCGTGAGTATGTATTGGGGAATTTTATATACTTTAAACCATTTAGATCAGAAAGGTATTCATTTAAAAGATATCCACCCTGAAAACCTGAAAGTGGCAGATAACTTAACAGATGACGTAAAGTTTCAATTAGAAAATTTAGCAGCTAGCGTATCTCATATACTAAATTCGCATTTGACAGGAAATCCAGATCCTGTTAGCCATAACGAAAGATGTTCAGTATTAGATGCAACTTATGACATTTTAGGCCTAATGGTTAAGAACCAATGGCGGTCAGAGCAACCTGCTGATCCGCTATATCCGGACAAGAACAAGCCTACCTATCTTTATGGAGAAGATGTGACGCCGGGCGGAACCCGAAATTTTGCAGATCCTAAAGTACTTGTGCAACCTGATTTTTATGGAGGAGATCACTATGAAGTTTATCCAAGTAACGTCACTGAGTCTCAAAAGAACTCTACGATCATGTCCCACTGGTATTATTTGCTGGCTGAGGGTGGAGCCGGTTACCGGGATGATGATGTGAGTTTGGGTTCGTATTACCTTCCGGGAATTGGGCGTAAGCTGGCCGATGAGATTATGATTGAGTTTTATAAGCTGGAATTGTCGAATGCCTCTTTTGAGAGCTTTGCTGATGCCCGTGCACTTATACTTCAGATTGCCGATAACTTATCTTCCGGAGATGCCGTTTTACAGAATGAGCTAAAAGCTAATATAGAGGAAGCGTGGTATGCCGTTGGTATCGGTACTGGCGCCCAGCCGGGCAATTACTGGCCCAATGACCAGTTTGCGGATAACCCCGCCACCAATGCCATGATGTGGCCTACCCCAATCGGTCAGGTTGCCAAGTTTAAGACCGAAGTAGCCTGGGAATTCCAGCTGTCCGAAGACAAGAATTTCCTGGATCCGGAAACGACCAGAATATTTCCTGCTGACGCCCTGAATGTAAATGATTTTTCAGATCAGCACACCGCCCGTATCCATTTAAACCTGGATGAAAAGACCACCTATTATTGGAGATCACGGGCCACCCTGTTTGTTACGGCTGACGGCCAGGTCGTTTCTGCCAAAGACATTTACGGCGGGGAAGCCCCGCAGCAGGATTTGTTGTGGAGTTTAACCCATGAGTTTACCACGCAAGAAGTAAAGCCCAAACTGATTGGGGAGTATAATGACAGTTTTTACCCCTGGAACGGAGAATTTACCTGGGAGGTAGCAGGAAAAACCGAAGTCCCCTCTTATCATATCCAGTTGAGCAAAGATCCGCAGTTTACAGCTGTTGAATCCTATTTAGATGTTGATTTTACCGTTAAAACCTCCGGTCAGCAAACCTGGGGCGCACCTTTGGAGAAGATGCAGGATTATTATTTTGAGGCCCAGGCCATAGGTCCGGAACATTCGATGTACCCCAAGCGTTTAGCTTTGGGTTCAGCCTCAGAACCCCAATTTGTCCGTACCAAAGTTCCCGATGCGGCATGCAAGCTGCCCAAGGACGGCTCCGAACAATTAGCTTGGAGTGAACTGATCCTGGAGGCCAAGCCCACCGAAGGCGCCTCGGGCTATGACTTTGAAGTGGCCGATAATGTGCAGTTCAACCAATCCAAGATCATTCCCACCAGCCAGCTGGATATAGACCCCCTGACCTCGGCAGATATATCAGGCATGCTGCCCGAACTGGGCAAGGTAGAAGGCGGCAAAAAATACTACTGGCGGGTGATCCCGGTGGGCCCTATTTTGCCTTTAGATGCAAAAGATAAAATCGAACGCGGTAACCCTAAAGACGTATTTCACTTCACTATCCAAAAACCCGGCCTGATCTCTCCGGAAAAAGAGAGCTATCAGACCAGTACGATGATCCCTGAGGTAGGCAAGCTGCATTTTGAGTGGGAACCTTATCCGGAAGCTGCAGGCTATAAGATCTATATTTACAAAGATGGCACGCAAATATATGGAGCGAGCCTTTCCAATACGGAAATAGCTTTACCGGCCAGTATTTTTTATAACGGGTTGTCTAATGATCCCAAGGAACCGGAGGCGGTGTTTTCCTGGAAGGTCGGTGCGGTTCCGCCTTCCTCTGACCCCAACCTGGTGGAGATCGAGTCAGAAGAGTGGACCTTTAAGATGGAAGGTGATCAGCCGGTGCTGCTTTCACCAGGAGTCGCTTATTATGAGCCTGGTATCACAACG
>JBASZP010000199.1:0-18573 GCA_049660965.1 Daejeonella sp.
ACTTTGGAATGGCTAATCCCGAAGGTTATAGAAAGGCTTTACGTCTGATGAAACTGGCAGAAAAATTCAATAAACCCGTTATTTCATTTATTGATACGATGGGCGCTTACCCTGGTTTGGAAGCCGAAGAACGCGGACAGGGGGAAGCCATTGCCCGTAACCTGTTAGAAATGTCTGTCCTTAAAGTTCCGGTTTTATGTTTTATAATTGGTGAAGGTGCATCGGGCGGAGCTTTAGGTATTGGCATTGGCGATAAAGTTTATATGCTGGAACATACCTGGTATTCTGTTATTTCGCCGGAATCATGCTCTTCTATTTTATGGCGCAGCTGGGATTTTAAAGAACGTGCTGCAAGCTGCCTTAAACTTACCGCCGAAGATATGTATGCCAACAAACTTATTGACGGAATAATACCCGAACCATTAGGCGGCGCACATCATGATCCCGCTCAAATGGCAAAAACTGTTAAAGATCGTATTGTTGAAGATCTGCAATCTCTGAAAAAGAAAAGTATTGATGATGTAGTCAATGAGCGGATAGAAAAGTTTTGCTCAATGGGTGTAGTGGTTGAATAATGAGTTTTAGGTTATAAGTTTTTTACTATATTTTTATAATTATTAATGAAAAAAGCTGCTGTTTTAAGTATTCTATTCTTAATGCTCTTTCCGGTTTTAGGACATGAATTTTGGTTACAGCCACAAAAATTCATTTATCATAAAAATGGAATGATGACTATTCGCTTTTTAGTAGGTGAAAATTTTGAAGGCGAAAACTGGAAAGGCAATAAAGAAAGAATTAATACACTTACTTATTACCATGGGAAATCTGTCATAGATATTGCGAATAAACTTTCTGCAACAATTGGCGATTCTTTACAGCTTCAGTTAGAAACAGAAGGCACAAAAGTATTTACTTACAACAGTAAAAATTCTTTCATACAATTAGATGCTGAAAAATTTACGAACTATTTAAAAGAAGATGGTTTAGAAAATGCATTGGCATACAGAAAAGCTCATAATGAGGATTATAGTGATGGTAAAGAGAATTATCAACGTAGCGTAAAAACAATTGTACAGGTAGGCTCTTATAAGGATAATACTTTTTACAGAACAACTAATTTACCTTTGGATATTATACCACAAAAAAATCCTTATACAATAAAAGATAAGGACACTATGAAGGTGAAAATCTTTTTTAGAAAGAAACTATTATCAAATACACTTGTAAATGTATGGCACCGTGTAAATAATAAAACCACCAGGCAAGAATTATATAGCAATGAAAACGGCGAAATAAAATTTGTACAAGCTACAAAAGGTATGTGGATGATAAGTACTGTAAAAATGGAACGTTTACGAAATGATAAAAAAGCTGACTGGCAAAGTTACTGGGGAAGTTGTACATGGGGTTATCAATAAATTGAATAACAATCTACTTTAATAAAAGCCATATCAGGGAATTAAGTTTGAGTGTAATAAATCCAGCCAAACTCAATTAATACCCAAGTTTCAGGAAAACTAAAAGCTTTTCTAAATAATTATAAACTATTTGCCTCCAACAAACTTACTTTCGAGCGCCGTGAATTTATTTTGCAGCTTTTTGCTCAATGCATTTTGTCCGTTTTCGCCGCTGATTTTAACCAGTTCATTTAAAATGGACATACCCAACTGGATATCCTGATTGCTTAAATTCTCTTTTGATTTATAGATGGAACTTAAGTAGTTTAATTCATCTTCAATATAATTTGCCGTACTCTCTGTTACAAAATTAGCCTGTTTAGTGTCTTTAAGCCTGTAAAGCAATTCCGCCATAAAATACTTGCGGATAGTAAAGTTTAAAGAATAATTATCATTAGGTACAACTTCCAGGCATTTGTTCAGGGCTTTCTTAGCTTCTCCAAAACGTCCTTCATTATATAAGTTCTCCGCCAGTATATTAAATTTATTCACAATAATAGAAATCATTCTTATCGACTCGGGGTCTAAAGAACTGGCATGTTTCATATTTCCCCAAACAAACTTCTTCATCATGTTATTATACATCACGGTAGTATTTGTCGGCTCATCGCGTTGTTGTTTAGTAGTATCTGGTTCAGCTTTTTTCAAAGGCATTAACCGGTAGGCAAAACCTTCATCATATAAATAATTATCCAAGCCTATAAAATTATCCTGCGGTACAGTATTGGCAAAATAGATTGGTCGTTTCCAATTATTGTGTGCAAGAATATCAAACATGGCAAGTTCTGTTTTAGATACATACCCCTTATTGTATTTCCATTCAATGGCAGGTGCAATATCTGCTTTTTTATCAGCCGAGACTGTTTTTGTGGCAATTACAATATCCGGATCTATGGTGATTTTAAAATTTTTGGTCGGGAGGAAATTCTCTTTTGAACCATCTTCAAAGGTTATTTTATCTGCATCATTATCAGAAGTTAATACTTCAAACAAGTCTTTAAGTTCTGCATATCCGGGTATTTGCCCATCCTGATAATAGATAACATCGCGTACACCCTGTACAAACTTATCATCCGGCATAGTAATAGGTAATGGTGCAGACTGATTGACTTTTTCTTTAATCTGCCGGATATACCAGTCTGTTCCTAATAAACTTAAATTAACCACCCGAATATCCGGACGCACATTTTCTACTTCCTGTGCGTACCAAAGCGGATAGGTATCATTATCGCCATAAGTAAAAATTATAGCGTTGGGAGCACATGATTCTAAATAATCAATAGCAATATCACGTGCGGTAAATCTGGTGGAACGATCATGATCATCCCAACCTTCTTTAGCCATGATAGCAGGTGCTGCCAGCAGGCCTATAACTGTTGCCAGGATTGCCCCGTTAGATGGCTTAATCTTTCTCTGAAAAAATTCGGCAATTCCAGCAACTCCCAAACCAATCCAGATAGCGAAAGCATAAAAGGAACCGGAATAAGCATAATCCCGTTCACGTGGTTGCAGAGGAGTTTGATTTAAATACAATACAATAGCCAGGCCTGTAAAGAAAAACAACAAGCCTACAATTCCGGCATCTTTTTGATTTCGCCTGAAATGCCATATTGCTCCAATTAAACCTAAAATTAAGGGTAAAAAGTAAAAGCGGTTATAGGCTTTGTTGCTTGTTATACTTTTTGGTAAATACTCCTGTGAACCTAACCTGGCGCCATCCAGAAATTTTATACCGCTGATCCAGTTACCCTGGCTATAATTACCATTACCCTGTTCATCATTTTGCCTTCCGGCGAAATTCCAGAGGAAATAACGGATATACATGTGCCCTGTTTGATAACTGAATAAAAATCCTAAATTATCTGCAAAGTTTGGCGACCCAGTTTCGCCCATTGCCATCCAGTCACGATAGAATTTAGCATGACTATCTTCATTACTGTACATCCTGGGCAAAAGTGTGTTACGGTCGTAAACACGTTCATACTTTTTACTGGCTACTTCATATTTATCTTTGCCTTTGCGATACACATTATCGCCTTCTTTACTATTAATTACTTTAGCATCAAAATATTGCCCATACAATAAAGGTCGATCGCCGTATTGTTCGCGGTTTACATAGCTAAGTAATGCAAAGGCATTGTCCGGATCACTATTATTTAAGGTTGGGTCTGCTTTTGCCCGGATAACGATCATTGCGAATGAACCATAACCCAAAATGATAAATACAACAGATATTAATGCTAAGTTTAAGATCCTACGCTTTTCGCGGATCTTAATGATGTATTCCAAACCTGCTAAAATAAATGCGGCCACTAATAATCCCATTATTCCGCCACCTATGGCCATGAGTGCAACAAACGAAGCAATCGCAAGAAGAAGATTGCTGCGTTTTCCATTTATGGTATAACTAATGCCAGAAACCAGCGCTATAATTAATAAAATTACAAAAAATATAACACCTGTACCAAAGCCTAAACCTAATGTATTTACAAAAAAGAGATCAGAATAAGCGGCGAATTTAATAAGGTATTGTACAATACCATACTGGATAAACCCTAAAATAATTATCCCTGTAAATAAAGCAAGTAAGGTTCCTTTACTGGTTGTATTATTTTGTGATTTGCGGAAATAATATACCAAAGCAATGGCAGGTATAGCCAATAGATTTAATAAATGTACACCAATAGATAAACCCATCACATAGGCTATAAAAACAAGCCAGCGGTCTGCATGAGGTTCATCAGCATGTTGTTCCCATTTTAATATGGCCCAAAAAACAATGGCCGTACATAAAGATGACATGGCATAAACCTCAGCTTCAACCGCTGAAAACCAAAACGAGTCGGAAAAGGTATAGGCTAGGGCGCCCACTAAACCCGCACCCATGATCATAATCAGTTTACTTGTTGTTAATTCTTCCCCGGATTTTAAAATTACTTTTTTAGTGAGGGCGGTAATAGTCCAGAAAAGGAATAGTATAGTTGCAGCGCTGGATATGGCAGAACCTATATTCATCCAATAGGCTGCTTTATGAATATTATTTCCAGCCAATAGTGAGAACATTTTTTCTATCATTAAAAACAGCGGCGCTCCAGGCTGGTGCACAACCTGCAATTTAAAAGCTGATGCAATAAATTCGCCGCAATCCCAGAAACTGGCTGATGGCTCTAATGTTAAGATATATACCGCAGTGGCTATTAAAAATGTGAGCCAGCCTAAAAGGTTGTTGGTTTTATTATAATTCATGCGAATAAGCGTCAAAAAATTGGATGCCGAAAATAGTGATTTTATTACTATTTATAAGGTATGAAGTTAGGCTTTAACAAAATTTAACGATATAAACACCACAGAAACTTTCAAAACAAACACACATTCTATTTGCAGATTATATTATATCACACTATATTTGCGCTCCATTTAAAAGGAAATCCTTTTTTATGCTGATTGCCCGATAGTATAATGGTAGTACGACTGTTTTTGGTGCAGTTTGTCTAGGTTCGAATCCTGGTCGGGCAACATTAAACCCAGATCGGATTGTGAAAAACGCAATCCGATTTTTTATTAATATATGCAGCATTGTCATGCCATTACAGTTTAATCCCATTAAGTTATTTGCAGGTTCAGGCACAACTGACTTAGCCGGTAAAATTGCTAAAGCGTATGGTAAACAACTTGGCGATATTACTTTATCACGGTTTAGTGATGGCGAGTTTCAGCCGCATTTTAATGAAACTGTACGTGGTTGTGATGTTTTTTTAATTCAATCAACCAGTCAGCCAAACGATAATCTTGTTGAACTTCTATTAATGATAGATGCTGCAAAACGTGCTTCTGCTCATTACATAACCGTAGTTGTTCCTTATTTTGGAATGGCCCGTCAGGATAGAAAAGATAAACCACGGGTAGCTATTGGCGCCAAATTAATGGCAAACTTACTTACAGCGGCAGGCGCTCATCGTATTATGACCATGGATCTGCATGCTGCACAAATTCAGGGCTTCTTTGATATTCCGGTAGATCATTTAGATGCTTCTGTGATTTTTGTACCTTATATAAAGGCTTTAAATTTACCGGATCTCACTATTGCTTCACCGGATATGGGCGGTTCTTACCGGGCCAGGACATTTGCAAAATATTTTAATGCAGAAGTTGTCATTTGTGATAAACGTCGTAAACGGGCTAACGAAATAGAATCTATGTCCATTATTGGAGATGTAAGCAGTCAGGATATTGTATTAATTGATGATATTTGCGACACTGCCGGAACTTTGGCAAAAGCAGCCGAGCTGATTATGGAGAATGGCGCAAATAGTGTACGGGCGGTATGTACTCATCCGGTATTATCAGGTAAAGCATACGAGATAATAGAAAACTCAGCTTTATCAGAATTAATTATCACGGATACTATACCCGTCAAACATACCAGCCCTAAAATAAGAGTGCTTTCAACAGCCGATCTGTTTGCAAAAGCAATTGCCAATGTAAATGAACACGGAACGATGAGCGACCTGTTTAAAATAGACTGAACTGAATAAAAAGAATACAAACAATAATCAATACATAAACAATAATTAAAATGAAATCAATTGCTATTAGCGGTTCTCCAAGAGAGAACGTAGGAAAAAGAGACGCTAAAGAGCTGCGTTATGAAGGTAAAGTGCCTGCAGTTATTTATGGTGGTAAAAATCAAATCCACTTTTCTGTGTCCGCAGCTGATTTGAAGAGTTTGGTTTATACACCAGACGTTCATTTCGTTGACCTTGAAGTTGGAAGTGTAAAAGCACAAGCCATTATTCAGGATGTACAGTTTCACCCATTAACTGATTTACCTTTACATGTTGACTTTTTAGAGTTAGATGAAAAGAAATCGGTTGTTATGGAAATTCCTGTAAAATTAACCGGAACATCCCCGGGTGTGAAAACAGGTGGTAAATTAGTTCAAAAACTACGTAAACTGCGTGTTAAAGCTTTACCAAAAGATATGCCTCAGTATGTAGAAGTAAGTATTGATGCGCTTGAGGTAGGTAAATCTGTAGGTGTGGGAGAATTAAAATTCGATAAATTTGTTGTTACTAATAATCCCGAAGACACCATCGTTTCAGTGACCATGTCGCGTGCATTAAAACAAGCTGAAACCGAAGCGGCTAAAAAGTAAAACCTCTCCTATCCTCTTTGCAGGATCAGGCGATCAATAATATTAAAAGGCTGTCTGTAAAAAGACAGCCTTTTTATTTTTGAAATAAAGTAAAAAGTACTCTATTTTAGACGGAATTTAATAAAGGTTATGAAATACCTCATTGTTGGTTTAGGCAATATTGGGCCGGAGTATGTGGATACAAGGCATAATATAGGTTTTATGGTTGCTGATGAACTTGCAAAACAGGCACAAGTATCATTTTTTAATATGCGTTTGGCTTATTATACCGAGTTAAGTCATAAAGGCTGCAAAATGTATATTATAAAACCTACTACTTATATGAACCTGAGCGGTAAAGCAGTTAATTACTGGATGCATGAACTAAAAATCCCCATAGAAAACATATTGGTAGTGGTTGATGATTTAGCCTTACCCTTTGGAACTATCCGCTTAAAACCTAAAGGAAGTGCGGCCGGCCACAATGGTTTAAAAAGTATTGAAGCTATGGTTGGCGGTGTAAATTATCCGCGTTTACGTTTTGGCGTAGGCGATAACTTCCCGAAAGGCCGCCAGGTAGATTATGTGTTAAGCGGTTTTGATGATGATGAACAAAAAGAACTTCCTGCATTAATTAATCAGTCTGTAGAAATGATACAGAGTTTTGTAAGTATTGGTGCAGAATTAACCATGACTAAATTTAATAAATAAGCAATGAAAGTTTACGGAATACCAAATTGCAATACAGTTAAAAAAGCACAGGACTGGCTTAAAGCAAATAATATAGCTTATGAGTTTCATGACTTTAAGAAACTCGGCATCAGCGAAAGCAAATTAAAAGAATGGACAAAGTTTAAACCCTGGGAAACTTTACTAAACAAAAACGGTACGACCTGGAAAAAACTTGATCCTGAAACCCAGCAAAAAATTACCTCAGAACAGGCTGCTTTCAGTTTGATGCAAGAGAAAACAAGCAGTATTAAACGTCCTGTTATTGAAACGAATACAGGAATTATTGTAGGTTTTGATGAATACGCCTATCAGCAATTATTAAAATAAGCTCCTTTTATTTCAGAAAATATTTTTATTGATCTTCGCTTAATAAAAATCTGATTGTTACTTTTAACACATAAAACCTATAAAAATTATTCCTCATGACTAAACTACCTCTCATCAACTTTACTGTACTTAACCGTTTTCTTAATTATGTTGTAGTAGATACACAATCTGATCCATACTCCGATACTGTGCCATCAACAACTAAACAGAAAGACTTGGGCAAAATTCTGGTTAATGAATTAAAGGAAATGGGTATTGAAAATGCTCATTTAGATAATTATGGTTATGTATATGCCGAAATTCCGTCGAATACCACTAAGAAAATACCTGTTATCTGTTTCTGTTCACACATGGATACTTCGCCGGACAGCAGCGGAAAAAATGTTAAACCTATTGTCCACCAAAATTACCAGGGACAAGATTTGGTATTGCCGGATGATCAATCGCAAATTATCCGCCTGAAAGATTACCCTGATCTAAAAAACCAGATCGGGAATGATCTGATTACGGCCAGTGGAACTACTCTACTGGGCGCAGATAATAAAGCCGGTTTAGCAGAAATTATGGATGCCGCATACTTTCTGGTCAATCATCCGGAAGTAAAACATGGAACTATTAAGATTCTGTTTACACCTGATGAAGAGATTGGCCGCGGAGTAAATCATGTTGACCTTACAAGATTAGGTGCCGATTTTGGATACACCGTTGATGGCGAAAACTGCGGATCAATTGAAAATGAAACATTCTCTGCCGATGGAGTAATCATCAACATTCAGGGTGTAAGCGCCCATCCCGGTTTTGCAAAAGGCAACATGGAAAGCGCTGTTAAAATCGCATCAGAAATAGTGGCTAATTTACCCAAAGAAAAACTTTCGCCGGAAAGTACAGACGACAGAGAGGGTTTTATACATCCAACGGCAATAAAAGGTACGGTAGAACAGGCTTCTATTGAATTTATTATCCGCGATTTTACAGAAGAAGGCTTAAAAAATCATGAACGCATTTTAGAAATTATAACACAGGAAATATTCCAAAAATATCCTAACTCATCTTTTGATATTAAAATAACCGAACAATACCGGAATATGAAAAGGATTTTAGATGAATATCCGCAGGTAGTAGAGTTTGGAATGAAAGCGATAGAAAGGTGTGGATTAACAGCGAGCTTACAAAGCATCAGAGGCGGTACTGACGGGTCTAAACTTTCTTTTATGGGTTTGCCCTGCCCCAACATTTTTGCCGGCGAACACGCCTTTCATAGCAAACATGAATGGGTCTCTGTTCAGGATATGCAAAAAGCTGTAGAAACCCTTATTAACCTCGCGGTTATTTGGGAAGAAGAAAGCTAATAAGTTTTTTATATCGAAACTATAAATAACGGTTAAATTTTTCCGCAAAATTTACAGAATATTAAATATGCGACACCTGCATCATCTATTTATAAATTCTCTAAAGCCATCCTGATTACTTTTATAAATTGCTACATTATTCAATGTACTGAATAATGTATTGAAAAGATTTTTCTCAAAAAGAATTAATAATTTTATAAATAAAAAATATCCTATGTATAAAATGGAATCTAAAAATGATCAATCTGCAAATTTACCTTATTACTATCCTGAATTATATGTGAGCACTTCACAGGTAGCAGGTAGAGGTCTTTTTTCTAAATCAAAACTTCCGGCGGGAACTATTCTTTTTAAGTTAGAAGGCAAATTAATCCACCATGATTATGGTCCTGAGTTTGCCGAATTAGGTCCTAACTGGGTTGGAATTGGGTATAAAAAGTGGATCGTGCTTGATGAGAACGAAGAAGCTATGTTTCTTAACCATTGCTGTTCTCCCAATGTTATGGTTAATCCAAATCAGGAAATTGTTGCTTTAAAAGTCATTCATGCTAATGATGAATTGCTGCTTGATTACTCTACCACAGAATTAGACCCTTATTGGACAATGCAATGTAACTGTAGAAGTAGAAAATGCCGCCAGGTTATTAAAAGTTTCCAGTATTTGCCTTACCGGCTTCAACTAAAGTACAAACCTTATATTGCTGATGTTTTCTGGAATATGAGTAAACCGGAACATAAGTATTAATTGCTAAGGCTGGTATAATCTGCTGGCCTTAGTATTAATATATTCCTTGTCAGCTTGTCCCTTCTTATTGAGGTAACAATCCCGTTAACCTTACCATTAACATAATTTAACAACTCATCTAAAAAAGCTGCTTTATATTGCAGGTAAATATAAAATGCAGACTTTTGTGCGTAGTATTAAAAATTTATATGCGAAATCTTTTAAATGACATCACTAATTCAATAAAGTTGATTAAACTTTTGCATACTTTGCCCGGTCTTATTAATCCAATGCAGTTAAAACCACAAATTCATTTTCTTTTATTAAGCGTTTTGGCAATTTCAATTTCATGCAGCCAGGCTTTTTCTCAAAAGAAAAATGACCTGATATTAAGTACATGGGTAAAAGATAGTATAGAGGTAAATGGCAAAATTAATGAGTGGAATGATAGTTTAGTCTTATATAATCCGGCCACTAAACTAAATTATATTATTGCTAATGATGATCAGAATATTTATTTAGCCATAAAAAGTACTGATAAGCCTGACTTACGCAGGATATTAGCCGGTGGAATAAGTTTTAACATCAATACTGAAGGAAAGAAAAAGCCGGGTTATAAAGTTACTTTCCCCATTATTGATAGAAAGAGCAGACAGGATCAAAAACCTAAAAATACAGATGAAGAACTATCTCCTGCCGAAATAAAAGCAGAAAGAGATTTAATGCTCTCCCGGCTAAATGAAATAGGGGTAGCAGGTTTTAAAGAACTGATAGATGGCAGCATATCTGTAAAAAACACTTACGGAATAAAAGCTACAGTAAGTTTTGATGATCATGATGATTTCATCTATGAACTTGCGGTACCATTGTATTTATTAACCATTAAAACCACTGATGACTTAGTTTTATCGTGTAATATTAAAATTAACGGGATAATACTTCCTAAAATAGCTCCTGAGCAGAGACAGGGTAATATGGCTGGTATGCAAGGCAGGCAATCGGGAGGAGGATTGTTTAACAGAAATCCTGCTATGGACGGCTTTGAAAAAGATAAGTTATTTACCTCTACTGAATTTTGGCTGAAATATAAACTGGCAAAAAATAACACTAATTAAAAAACCCGCATGAGAAAATCTTTGATCCTTTTACTTTTATTGTGTTTAAATTTTGCGGCATTTTCCCAAACTCAAAGAGATATTACCGGAATAGTGATAGATTCTACGGGTGTCCCTATAATTGCTGCAAGCGTGAAAATAGCCGCCGCGGAAGATACTCTATTTGCCCGCACAAACATAGATGGCGAATTTACTTTTAAAGGTATTAAAACCTCCAGCTTTTTAATTACCGTTTCTAATTTAGGTTATCACACCTTAAACAAGAAATATTTATATAATGAGGGCGATAGTACTATAAAACTTGATCCTATTATATTGAAATATGAAAGCAAACTGCTTAACGAGGTGATCATTTCGGGAGCCCCGAGGGTAATTATTAAAGAAGATACGGTTGAATATAAGGCTTCTGATTATAAAGTACGTGAAAATGCATTAGCAGAAGACCTTTTAAAAAAATTACCCGGTGTTGAGGTTGACGCGGATGGAAATGTAAAAGCCCAGGGGAAAGCCATCACTAAAATAAGGGTAAATGGTAAAGATTATTTTGGGGGCGACGTAAAAACCGCAACACAGCAATTACCCGCTGATATTATTGATAGAATACAAATTGTTGATGATTATGGCGATCAGGCAAATATTACGGGTATTAGAAATGGTGATCCGGATAAAGTATTAAACATACAGATTAGGCCGGATAAAAATAAAGGCTATACGGCAAAGGGAACTGTTGGCGGTGGTAACAGGGAACGATATCAGGCTGCATTATCAGGAAATGCATTTAATAACACACAACAATTTTCTTTTGTAGGCAATTTGAATAATACCAATACTTCTGTTTTCAATTTTAATGGGGGTGGCGGTGGCGGACAACGTGTTCAGCTTGGAGGTCGTGGCGGACAAAACAATTCCAATGGTGGCGATGGCCTTACCGCTCTTGGTTCTATTGGTTTAAACTATCGTGATGAATGGGGTAAAAAGCTTTCATCCTATGGAAGTTATAGCTATTCTAACCGGAATAATGATTTAATAAGTAACCAGGTGCAACAGAATAATTTTCAAAATACCTTAATTATTAATGACCAGAACAATACCAATAATACGATTACTAATAATCACCGGTTTAACTGGAATTTAGAATACCGTATAGACAGTTTGAATTATATTAAATTTTCGCCAACTGTCAGCTATTCTTCCAGTAAAACTAATAGCTTATCTAAGTATGTGCAAAACAGTAATTCGCAACTTAGTTCACAAGGATTTACACTTAATGATTTAAATAGCGAAACTCCTTCAATTGGCGGCAGCGCTTTAATTAATCATCGCTTTCCTAAACGCGGAAGAAACTTATCGCTGAATTTATCCCTTAATAACTCTAAATCCTCGCAGGATGAAGATGAGTTAAACCAATACACTAATTATAATTCTTCCGGAAACACCGATGTCTTTTTACATCAGCAACAGGATATTGTTAACAGAAGCACTAATACCGGGGCAACTTTATCTTACAATGAACCTTTAAGCCGTACCAGCAATCTGGAATTTAACTATACTTACAACAATACCAAATATAAAAACGAACGGGAAACTTTAGATCTGGATGCACAAGGCTCACCTGCTGTTAATACTAATCTTAGTAATGATTATAATTATTCGTTCACAACAAACCGTCTGGGTATTAATTACCGCGTAAACCAGAAAAAATACAATTATTCCATAGGCGCGGGTATACAGCCCAGTGTTCTGGATGGTAATTCCATTTTAAATACTGTTTCTACCCCATACCGCAATACCGGATTTAACATTATACCTGTTGCACGTTTTTCCTATAATTTTTCTAAAACCAGATCATTTAACGCCAATTACTTTGGAAGAGCCAACGAACCCAGCTTTACACAATTACAACCCGTACCCGATATATCAAACCCTCAGTTTACAATTATTGGAAACCCAAATCTGAATTCAGAGTTTAATCATACATTTAATTTAAGATACAACAATTCCGATTTTAATACCGGGAGTGTATTATTTACAAATTTGTCCACTACTTTTTCCGAGAACAAAATTGTATCAAATATCGTCCGGGTAAATGATCCAGATTTAGGTTTAGTTCAGGAAACAAGATATTTAAATACCAACGGTTATTTTACTGTAAGTGGGTTTTATAATTTCTCAAAACCCTTGGATGAACGTAAATATGTCTTTTCAATAAACGGATCAGCAAATTATATTAACAACATCAGTTTTATTGATAACAATAAAAACACAGGCCAAAACTTAATTTTATCCCAGGGATTAAATGTTCAGATAAACCCTGCGAAATGGCTGGAAATAAATCCCGGTACAAACTATAGCTATAATAAAAACAGTAATGATATAGTCACCAATTCTAATTCAGAAGTATCTACCTGGAGTTTAAACTTTAACAGCAAAACTTACTTTCTTGATACCTGGCTGGTGGGTACAGAATTTAGTAAGGTGTATAATAGTGGTTATAGCAGTGCATTAGGTGCAAATCCATTTATTGTGAATACCTATTTAGAGAAACAATTCTTTAAAGGAAAAACCGGCAGTTTGCGCTTACAGGCATTTGATCTGTTAAATGAAAACACAAATGTTTCACGTTCTGTTACAGCAAACTCAATTACTGATAGCAGGAACAACAGGCTCTCCAGGTATTTCATGTTAAGTTTTACCATGAAACTTCAAAAATTCACCGGTGTTCAACCCACTCAACAACAAATGCCCGGGGAACGTCGTGGCGGAGATGTAATCATCAGAAGAGAGGGTGGTTTTTAAATTTTGTATTAAAAATTCCCCGAAAACAAAGTGTAAAGCACTCTTTGTATTACTGCAACATGTTTATACATCACCGCTAAGCATTTCTATGTCGCCCCTACTCATTTCTATATAGGCTGCTAACCAATCGGGTTAAGAGCTAACCCAATCAGGTTAAAGGCTAACCCAATCAGGTTGAAAGCTAACTCAATCGGGTTAAAGGCTAATCTAATCAGGTTAGAAACAATGTAAACATGTTTTGTCGCAATGTAAACATGGTTAGTAACAATGTAAACATGTTTTGTCGCAATGTAAATATGGTTAGTAACAATGTAAACATGTTTTGCTACAATGTAAACAAGGTTAGTGGCAATGTAAACATGTTTAGAGACTTACCGTAGAGATTAAGTAAATTCATACAACATAAAAAGCCGGAAGTTGTTAGCTTTCCGGCTTTTTGTGGTCTCAGCGGGAATCGAACCCACATCTAAAGTTTAGGAAACTTCTATTCTATCCGTTGAACTATGAGACCATTTTAATGTGCTAATGATTCAATGTGCTAATATGCTAATTTAAAACTCCTTTTTAAATTCAAATTCGCTCATTAACATAGTAAACAATTAGCATATTAATACATTAGCACATTAACTAATTGATGGTGCTGCCATTAGAAAGGTTTTCTGCCGGAGCTACAAAACTAAGTTTTCCATCGGCATTTTCGGCCATTAAAATCATTCCTTGTGATAAAATTCCTTTGATTTCCCGTGGTTCCAAATTTACTAAAATGGAAACCTGCTTTCCAATAATCAATTCGGGTTCAAAAAATTCCGCAATGCCCGATACAACTGTACGCCGGTCAAGGCCTGTATCGATGGTTAATTTTAATAATTTTTTTGTTTTAGCTACTTTTTCGGCGGTTAAAATGGTACCCACACGAATATCCATTGCAGAAAACTGATCGTAAGAGATATTTTCTTTAGCAGCATTTACCTCTTTTATCTCATCATCAATAGTTAGATCCATTTTTTTGTTATGTAATTTTTCAATTTGCTTTTCTATCAGTTCATCATCAATTTTTTCAAACAGCAGGGATGCTGCATTTAACTGATGTCCGGCTTCAAAAATAATCTCCTCATCAAACCTGACCTTATCTTTACCAATATTTAACATTGCAAATATTTTGGCGGAGGTTTCTGGTAAAAATGGCTGCATACAGGTTGTTAGGTGGGCAATAATATGTAAACAATTATGTAAAACCTCACGGGCATTTTCGGGTTGATCCTTAAACGTTTTCCAGGGTTCGTTTTCTGTTAAATACTTATTACCCAAACGGGCAATTTCCATCGCAATGGTTTGTGCCTGTCTGAATTTATAGGCTTTAAAGCTCATATCCAGTTCATCATACAATCTGCCGATTTCTGTATTAAGATATTCGTCTTTTAACTCTATCCTTCCTGTGCCTTGTACAATCCCATCAAAGTATTTATGCATCAGGATCATCACCCTGTTCACAAAGTTTCCTAAGATTGCTACCAGTTCATTATTAATTCTTGCCTGGTAATCTTTCCAGGTGAATTCACTGTCACTCGTTTCGGGTGCAATGGCTGTTAGGTAATATCTTAATTCATCAACCTTACCGGGGAAATCTTCCAAATATTCATGCATTTCTATACTCCAACCTCTGGAAGTGGACATTTTATCTCCTTCCAAATTCATAAACTCATTGGCGGGTACATTATCCGGCAAAATAAATTCTCCCTCGGTATGCAACATTACAGGGAATACAATGCAATGAAAAACGATATTATCCTTCCCAATAAAATGCACCAGTTTGGTTTCTTTATCTTTCCAGTAAGGTTCCCAGTCTTTATGATTGTCTAAAGCCCATTGTTTGGTTGCAGAAATATACCCGATAGGGGCATCAAACCATACATAAAGAACTTTTCCATCCGCATTTTCTGCCGGAACTTTAATACCCCAATCCAGATCACGGGTTACCGCCCTTGGATGTAATCCGCCGTCAATCCAGCTTTTACATTGTCCGTAAACATTGGTGCGCCATTTATCTTTTTGTCCTTTGATGATCCATTCCTGTAACCATTTTTCATATTTATTTAAGGGTAAATACCAGTGTTTGGTTAGTTTTTTAACCGGTTTATTACCTGTTAATGTAGATTTGGGATTAATGAGTTCATCGGGACTAAGAGAAGTGCCGCATTTCTCGCATTGATCTCCATAAGCGCTTCCATTTCCACAATTCGGGCAAGTTCCAATGATGTACCTGTCTGCTAAAAATGCCCGGGCCTCTTCATCATAATACTGCTCGGATGTACTTTCTTCAAAAATATTTTTCTTATTCAATACCCTGAAAAATTCCTGTGCAGTTTCATGGTGAATAGCTGAGCTGGTCCGGTGGAAAATATCAAATGATATATGGAGTTTTTCAAAACTCTCTTTATTTAAAAAATGATATTTATCTATAATAGCCTGCGGGGTAGTATTTTCTTTTATCGCCTGATTGGCTATTGCCGTGCCATGCTCATCAGAACCACAGATAAATATGACATCCTCGCCTTTTAATCTTAAATACCGTACATACAGATCAGCCGGGATATATGCCCCTGCCAAATGACCAATATGCTTGGGCCCATTAGCGTAAGGAAGCGCTGCTGTAATGGTATAACGTTTAAAGTTCTCGTCTTTCAAAATTTCTTTATTAGTATATCTAAGCTTCTTTTTTTATTTTGCCAAAGATAATTCAATTTGCGAAGGATTTAATGAGGAAATGAGAGAAGGATTGAATGAGAGAAGGATTGAATGAGAGAAGGAAAGAATGAAGGAAGGTGAGAATGAGAGAATGTGTCAATTTGAAAATATGCTAATTTGAGAATATGCTAATCTGGAAATACGAAAACTCTTTGATGTTTAAACTTGACTACGAATAATGATAAACCAGCCTGCGCCATTAAAAATTGGTGATACTGTTGCTATTACCTGTCCGGCTAAGAAACTGCCGCATGATATAAATGATGCTGTAAAATTATTAGAATTTTGGGGACTAAATGTTATTCTGGGAGAGACTGTTCATGCCTCTTTTAACCAGTTTGCGGGCGATGATGAGCTTAGAACAAAGGATTTTCAATGTTTTCTGGATGATTATTCTGTTAAAGCCATATTTGCCGCCAGAGGGGGTTATGGTACTATCAGGATTATTGACCAGCTTGACTTCTCATCATTCAAAACAAATCCGAAATGGATTATTGGTTTTAGTGATATTACTATTTTACACAGTCATATTTATGCCAATTACCAGGTGCAAAGCATTCATGGCCAAATGCCTTTAACCATACCTGATGGTACTAAACCTTCTTTAGAAACACTCCGGAAATGCTTGTTTAATATTCCGCTTACTTATTCTTTTGAAAGCGTTCCCTTAAACAAAACTGGGAAAGGTCAAGGAATTTTAATTGGCGGTAACTTAACTTTGATGATGACAATGTCAGGTTCAAGATCAGAAATAGATTATTCGGGCAAAATATTATTCCTGGAAGATGTCGGCGAATATTTATATTCTATTGACCGCATGCTATGGAATTTGAAACGTTCCGGGAAATTAGCGCAACTCAATGGTTTAATTATAGGCGCTTTTACAGAATTAAAAGATAATGATATCCCCTTTGGTCAAACATTCCAGGAAATAATCAATGATCATGTAAAAGAATACAACTATCCTGTTTGCTATCAATTCCCTGCCGGACACATTGCTGATAATCATGCACTGGTATTAGGGAAAAAAGTAAATTTATCTGTTGATACAAATCACGTTAACTTAAGTTATACCTAATGGATTTATTGAAGTAAAACTTAATAATAATACTTGCTGCTTCCTTTATGCATCTTACAATACCGATGAGGTAATGGCTGTATCTCATACAGTAGGATTCGGTATTGTATTTACTGAACTTTGTTTTGTTGACCCGGAAAATTATAGTGTGGATAAAGGTAGATGTTAAAATCCCGAAAAACAGGGATTATTTTGATTAAAATAGAGAATCTTATTATATTTGACTATGTCAGCAAATTTAGATATAACAAGCCCTTTAAATGAACAACAGGTTTTAATGTTGCGTTTGCTAAAAAATCCATTACCTGAAAAAGATTTTCTGCAAATGCGCAAACTTGCCGTAAAACTTCTGTCAAAAAAAGTTGATCAGATAGTGGAAGATTGGGAAAAGAAAAATAGCGTTACCCAAGATACTTACAAAGAATTGAATAAGGGTCATTTCCGTTCAAAGTCTTAATATCCATACTTTGAAAATTGTATTGGATTCTAATGTGCTTATTTCTGCACTTGGTAAGAAGAGCCACTATCGGCCAATTTGGGAGGCCTTTATTGAGGGCAAGTATCAATTAGTAATTTCAGAAAGTATCATTAAAGAATATGAAGAAATAATGCAGAGATACTCTGCACCCGGTATCGCGAAAATAGTTCTTGAAATTTTTATTGAATCCCCCGATATCATTTTTCAAAAAGTATTTTATAGCTGGAATGCAATATCTGCGGATCCGGATGATAATAAATTTTTTGATATTGCAGTAGCCGCGAATGCCGATTACTTAGTTACAAATGATCGGCATTTTGACCTGGTTAAAACCCTTTTATTCCCTAACATAAAGGTGGTATCCGCAGAAGATTTTTTGACTATCATGAAGTAATCTTCAATCCTCTTTTAAAGCCACAAGTACCAAACTATACTTTTTTTACTTATTTTGGGTTTAACTTTTAGGCCGGTATGTTTACTACTCGCCTTCTCCATGTTGGTTGCTTCCTTAATGCATCTTAACAAAGGCGATGGATTAATGGCCGCGTCTCATGCCATAGAATTGGGTATTGTATTTACCAGACTTTGTTTTGTTGGCCCCCGGAAAATATAGTGTAGATAAGAGGTAAGGCTTATTT
>JBASZP010000200.1:0-6211 GCA_049660965.1 Daejeonella sp.
TTTTACCATTTCTGGATATTAGAAGTAAGTTGGTTAAACTAAGCGGCAGGTATGATGAACGCGGTTTATTGGGTATGGCCCTGCATCCGCAATTTAAGAGTAATAAAAAGTTTTATGTGTATTACAGCGCTCCTTCTGATAAAAATGGCAGTGATCATAAAAGTGTGATTTCAGAATTTAAAGCATCTGCCAACCCGGACCAGGCCGACCTTAACTCAGAACGTATTATACTAACCATAGAACAGCCGGAAAGTAATCATAATGGCGGCGATATGCATTTTGGCCCCGATGGATTTTTGTATATTAGTTTAGGTGACGGTGGTGGTAGTGGTGATGAACATGGAACTATCGGAAACGGACAAAATCTGAATACCTTATTAGGAAAGATCCTTCGCATAGATATTAATAAAGGGGAAACGTATAGTATTCCGGCAGATAACCCTTTTGTAGGAAAAAAGGCTAATCCGGAGATCTGGGCATACGGATTACGCAATGCCTGGCGTTTTTCATTTGATAGGAAAACAGGGCAGTTATTTGCTGCGGACGTTGGACAAAACACTTATGAGGAAGTAAATATTATTGAAAAAGGCGGTAATTATGGCTGGCGGATAATGGAAGGCAATCATTGTTTTAATCCTCAAACTAATTGCAAACGCGACAGTCTTAAATTACCAATAAATGAATATGACCATAGTACAGGCGTTAGTATTACAGGCGGATATGTTTACAATGGAAAATTATTACCAAACCTGGTTGGAAAATATATTTTTGCCGACTGGACAGGGCTTTTATTTTTTCTGAAAAAATCTGGAAATAGTTGGGTCAGGGATACGATTTCTTTAAGCAATAAACCTTCGGGAGATTTGCGTATTTTGAGTTTTGCAGAAGATAATACGGGAGAACTGTATATTTTAACCAACCAGGAGATTGGCCCTAAGAATACCACAGGAGCTGTTTATAAATTAATTAAACCCTGATAAATTATAACAAAAGCATTTAATCTGGAATCCTATTAAGAAGGTTTATGAAAATAAACTTAAGGACTTTGCTGTTCTGGAGAAGAAAAACCAGGCTAATTTATAAAATAAAAATGTGTAAAAAGGTTCTTCTTTCTTAAAAAGGGAAGTTTTAATATCCCATTAAATCTATCCTAAAGTAAAACTTATGTTAAATTTTCGTTAATGTTTTATACCGATTCGTCTTTTGGTATAAAAACAGCTATTTTTATAGCATTACAATATAAATTAATAGCTATGAGTCGTGAAATATTAGATTTTTCAAACCTAATTGATGAGCAGTTTGATTTTACTGAAGGCCCAGCAAATGGATTTATCCGGTTTATTTTTGGCCTTTTTCGTTAATTAAACAAACTTCATATACTCAATCCTTGCTTCTATACATCAGGATTTCAGGGTTTGCTACGCTATATTTTATATAAACTATATAAATTTTACCGTTTAATAAACCGCTATATCTTTTTATTAATTTAGACCAGGCTTAAATATTAACTTAAGCACAAAATAGTGTATAACATATAGATTAATAAAAAAATGAAAAGGATAATTATAGTATTAATAATTTCAGCTTGCTTATTTGCATGTGGAGAAGTAAGTAAAAACTCTTCCCAAAAAGCCGGAAATAATATTTCTATTGACTGGGTAGATAATCTTGGCGGAGATTTTTCATTTACAAATAATTGGGATTATCCGGAAGGAGTTTATAAAAATGAATTCGGAGAATTAAGCTGTGATGGTTTTTGCCCGCCGGAAATAGATGCAATGAAAGATAGTAAAGGACGAATTTTGAAAGACTCTTTGAAAGCATTTTATCAATTGGTTGATACTACCCATCAGGCCTATACCATTAAAAGCGAAGCCTGGTCTTATGAATGGGCCGGAACAAATTTTATTGAAGTTCAGCAAAAAAGTAAAGATAGTGTTGAATGTTATACACTGGGCAATGTGGCCACTCATTGCAGTTTGCAGCTTGATGTTGTGAATGATATCTGCACTCCGAGAATTGTGCTAAACAGCATTACTGCTGATGGTAATAAAATCTATCCTTGTACTGGCGGTTATGTAAAAATTGATAAAAATCTATGGAAAAAGGGAATTATGAAAGCCGATTTCAATCTAAACTTTGATCATAAAGAAAACCCTAAACAGCCCATGTATTGGAAAGGAAAAATATATGCCAACATTAACAAAACCTGACAAACGTTTATTAATGTACACTTAACCTTGTTTTATAAATGCAAAATATTACTTTCGTGATATTAAATAATCACTAAGAAAATTAAAATGTCAACTTATTATCCTCTTAAAACCGGCAATAGCTGGACGTATAAAAATCACGACGGCAGTCAGTTTACCAACACTGTTGAAGCTGAAAATAACGGAATTTTTATCATGTCAAATAGTATGGCGCCTGCCAAAGTTCAGGTAAAACTTGACAATAGTATATTTTATACTGATAGTTACGAAACAGGTAATATGCAGCCATTTCTAAAAGAAAATGCTGCCGCCGGTGATGCCTTGGAAATGAAATACAAAGCCAATGGTATAGATAGTATATTGAATATTGTTGTAAAATCTACAGGCGGAACTAAAGTGGTAGAAGGTAAATCATATACTGATGTAATGGAAATGGAAGGTATGATGAGTTTTCTGGTAAATGGTAATATCATTAGCGCTGTTACAAAATATCAATGGTTTTATGCAAAAGACGTGGGGCTTATTCTGACTACTTCTACACTTGGTGATAATATGCCTTTAATCAATTATTCTATTTAAACAGTATTTCAATCTATATTTATCTTTATAAATCTGAAAAACCTCACTAACAAGCCAAACAAAATTTAGCTAATTTTGCCGCTCATGAAAAAAGTGCCGGCAGACAAAAAATTTTTACAAAACATTCAGGTAATTGATATTGCTGAAGAAGGAAAAAGCATAGGTAAGTTAGACGATCTGGTTATTTTTATTGACAAAGCTATACCCGGAGATATAGTTGACGTAGAGTTAATGCGCAAAAAGAAGAAATTTTACGAAGCCCGCATACAAAATTTAGTTAAGCCTTCTGAATACCGTACCGATCCTTTCTGTGAACATTTTGGTACCTGTGGCGGATGTAAATGGCAGCACATGAGCTACGATGCCCAATTAAAATTTAAGCAAAAAAGTGTGGTTGATGCTTTGCAAAGATTAGCAAAGGTTGATGTTAGCCATATAGAATCCATATTAGGTTCTAAAGAGTCCCGGTATTACAGGAATAAGCTCGAATACACTTTTTCTGATAAACGCTGGCTGACTGATGCGGATATTAAAATTGATGCCCAAATGGAAATGAATGCCCTTGGCTATCATATTCCGGGCAGGTTTGATAAAATTTTAGATATACAACACTGTTATTTACAGGCCGATCCCTCAAATGATATTCGCAATAAAGTACGCCAGTATGCTTTATCACAACAAACGTCTTTTTACAACCTTAAAAGCCACGAGGGCGCTTTACGCAACCTGATCATACGTACATCTACAACCGGCGAATTAATGGTAATTGTAGTTTTTGCTTACGCAGATGAAAAGCAGATAAAGGGAATGATGGAATTTATTGCAAAGGAATTCCCGCAGATTACGTCCTTATTGTACATCATTAATCATAAAAAGAACGATACCATTTTTGACCAGGATATTCATGTATTTGCAGGACGCGATCATATTTTTGAAAATATGGCGGGACTGAAGTTTAAAATAGGGCCTAAATCTTTTTACCAGACAAATTCAGATCAGGCCCATGAATTATATAAACTAACCCGGGATTTTGCCGGCTTTAAAGGCCATGAACTGGTTTATGATCTGTATACCGGTGCGGGCACCATTGCCAATTTTATAGCCGCCCATGTTAAAGAAGTGGTTGGCATAGAATATGTACCCACAGCCATTGAAGATGCAAAAATAAACTCGCAAATAAATAATATCAGCAATACTAAGTTTTACAGTGGGGATATGAAAGACATTTTAAACGCAGATTTTGTGCTTGAACACGGTAAACCGGATGTGATTATTACAGATCCGCCGCGGGCGGGAATGCACATTGATGTGGTAAAAAGACTACTTGAAATTGAAGCCGAAAAAATTGTGTATGTAAGCTGTAATGCTGCAACACAGGCTCGCGATATCGCCTTGCTAAAAGAAAAATACCAGCTTAGCCGAATACGCCCGGTTGATATGTTTCCGCATACACAGCATGTAGAAAATGTAGTTCTTTTAACTTTAACCGAGAACGTTGCATCTTCAGAAAACTATCCTGATTAAACCTATTTGTTAAATGAATTTGCCATGGAACTAAAAGATCTTTTAAACCCTGAGGGTAACCAGGAGGAAAATCAGAAAAAAGAGAGTCCTTTAAAGAGTTTGGAAGCAGATTTGAAATTTTACATGGAATCCATCAAAGAAGTTTCGGTGGAGATCATGGTAGAAGGAATTTCAGCTTACCCTATTTTTGTTGCCCACCAGCATGAAGTGAAATTAGGAGAGCCTATTTTAGATAAGGATGAACTGAATACCAACTGGACCATTCATGCTTCTACTTTGGAAGAGTTTGTAGAAAAAGGGCTTATCCAGCCGGACAAAAAAGAGCGTTTTATTAAACAATATAAAAACTCACATAATTTTATGTGTGTTTTTGTTATTGTACCCGAAGGAGCGAACTTTATATTCTTTCCGTACGAGTAATGAAGTTCCTAAAAGATTTAAAGCGCTAATGTTTGCTCATCTCTTTTAGAATATGTACTTTTCAGCTGAAATCTTAAATAAATGGCCCCTAAAAAATTACTCATCTTAGATAAGAAACAAATTCAGCAGAAGATAGACCGCATAGCTTATCAAATACTGGAAGATAACCTCAATGAAACAGAACTGGTACTGGCGGGTATTATTGACCACGGCTACACTCTTGCCAAACGCTTAAAAAATGTTTTAGAAAAAATAGCTGCCATTAAAATTAACCTGATAAAGATTGAACTGGATAAAAACAGTACACATTTACGGGTAAAAACAGATATAGCTGTTGCCGAAGCTGCAAACAAGGTGGTTATATTGGTGGATGATGTGCTGAATAGCGGCCGGACTGTGGCTTATGGCCTGGGTGTTTTCCTCCATATCCCCTTAAAAAAACTTCGCGTAGTGGTATTGGTTGACAGAAACCACCGGGCTTTCCCTGTTTCGGCTGATTTTACCGGGCTTGAACTCGCTACAGTATTAAAAGAACATGTAAATGTTGTTCTGGATGAAAAAGGGGAAGAAGATGCCGTTTATTTAAGCTGATCTTTTTATTAAAAAGCAATAAACATTATTATCTTTACTAACTAATAAAAATAAACTTAGCTTAATTTAGTAACTATGAGATCAATAGATAAAACGTATACTTTCCCTGGCATTATAGCTTTAGCTATTCTGTTATCGGCAATAGTAATTGGTAGTGCCTACCGATATAAGTATAATGATAAAAAACGTGTAATGGTAACCGGAAAGGCCGAAAAAGACTTTGAAAGTGATTTAGTTGTTTGGTGGGGAGATTATTCGAGAGCAGATATGGACCTTAAAAAATGCTATGCTGATTTAAAGAATGATGAAATTGCAATTAGGGCTTACCTGAATAAAAAGGGGTTAAAAGAAAATGAAATCGTATTTTCAGCAGTAAACATTAACAAAATATATACCCCAAAATATGGGGAAAACGGTACTTTGATCTCCAATGATTTTACAGGATATAATCTTAGCCAAAATGTTAAGATAGAATCTATAAATATTAATAAGGTAGAAAAAATAAGCCGTGAAATTACAGAGTTAATCCAAACCGGAATTGAGTTTCAATCTGGTACGCCTGCTTATTATTATACTAAAATGTCTGAATTGAAAATTGATCTGTTAGCGAAAGCGAGTAAAGATGCTAAAGACCGATCACAAAGTATTGCGGAAAATGCCGGCAGCAGCCTTGGTGATTTAAAATATGCCAATATGGGTGTTTTTCAAATTACGGGAAAAAACAGTAACGAAGATTTTAGTTATGGAGGAGCTTTTAATACTTCATCCAGAAAGAAAACGGCCAGTATTACTATTCGTACAGAGTATGGTGTAAATTAATTAGTTAATTTAGAGCTTAATTAAGAAACTTTAAATAATCCGCTAACTTTTCAGGAGTTAAATAT
>JBASZP010000201.1:0-2554 GCA_049660965.1 Daejeonella sp.
TATTGCTTTTGTTTCGCTAATATCTCCAAGTGGGGTTGAAGTACCATGAACATTAATGTAATCAATATCGGAAGTTGTTAAGCCGGCATCTCTAAGTGCATTAGTCATTACTAAACGGGCGCCTAAACCTTCAGGATGCGGAGCAGTAATGTGATTTGCATCAGCGCTCATCCCGCCCCCAATTAATTCGGCATAAATTTTTGCTCCTCTTGCTTTCGCATGTTCCAGTTCTTCTAAAATGATCGTTCCAGCACCTTCGCCGGTAACAAAACCATCACGGTCTTTATCAAAGGGGCGTGATGCGGTTTTAGGATCATCATTACGGGTAGAAAGCGCATGCATAGCATTAAAGCCTCCTATACCTGCTTCATTAATAATGGCTTCAGAACCTCCGGAGAGGATTATATCAGCCATTCCTAAGCGAATGTAATTGAACGAATCTATTAATGAATTTGTAGAGGATGCACAGGCAGAAACGGTGGCAAAGTTTGGTCCTCTTAAACCGTATTTAATAGAAATATGACCCGGAGCAATGTCCAGGATCATTTTAGGAATGAAAAAGGGATTAAATCTAGGATTTCCATCCCCTTTCGCAAAATTCATTACTTCATCAAAAAAGGTTTTCAGTCCCCCAATTCCAGATCCCCAGATGACTCCAATACGATTAGTATCGTGCTGTTCAAAATTCAGCCCGGAATCTTTAACGGCTTCATCTGTAGAAGCAAGTGCGTACTGTACAAACGGATCTAACTTGCGGGCTTCTTTTCTATCCATGAAATCTTCCGGATTGAAATTTTTAACCTCACAGGCAAACTTTGTTTTAAAGTTTGTAGCGTCGTATTTAGTTATAGGAGCAGCACCGCTTACTCCGTTAAGCAAACTTTCCCAAAATTCGGGTACGGTATTACCAATCGGAGTAAGTGATCCTAATCCTGTAACAACAACTCTTTTCAGCTCCATTTATGTGAGGGGGGCGTAAATTACTTTACGGTCTTTTCTAAATAGGCAATAGCTTGACCTACGGTGCCGATAGTTTCAGCCTGGTCATCAGGGATAGCTACGTTAAATTCCTTTTCAAACTCCATGATTAATTCCACGGTGTCTAATGAATCAGCACCAAGGTCATTGGTGAAAGATGCCTCCGGTGTAACTTCACTTTCGTCAACACCTAATTTTTCAACGATAATTGCTTTAACTCTTGAAGCGATATCAGACATAGTTTTTATGATTTAATGGTTAAATAAACAATGCAAAGAAAAATAAATTCTGGTAAATATCAAACCTTTTTATTTTTACTTGTATATATCATACAATTAAGCCTCTAAAGTGTTTAAAATTGTAGATTTGTTTAAGTTTCAAATATGAATAAAACAATTTTAAAATACGAACCTGATCTAAACTTTGTTCTTGTAGCCATTACAGCTACACTCAAAGACTATAAATTGTGTTTTAAAATTAATAAACAACTTGGTACAAATTTTAATCGCATTAACGAATTGGAGTTAGTATTTAATACCGATGAAAGTTTGTTCTACTTTAGCAGGTATTATTATAAAAATATCCAAACTGAAACAGAATATTATATCTTATCGAATAAAGGAACAGAAGGTTTTTTGGTACCCGAAATGAAAGAAGCAGATTTTTTTCTGTTAATACGTAATTACATTGATAATGAGGATTTAAGAACGGTAATAATCGCATTAAATAAAATCCCTGAAGTGGTGGTTGCAGCAGAGGTTAACCCTAAAAAATTAAAATCTAAGGAAAATCTAATATTTTAGCTTATACTTGGTGTTAATCCTACACCTGAAAACACCTGGTTTTTATATATTTTACATTAAAAGAATAACAGATGAAAGCAGTTCATAACAGAACTAAAATTGTAGCCACATTAGGCCCGGCTTCTTCAAAAAAAGAAGTCCTATTAAGCATGATTAAGGCCGGGGTAGATGTTTGCAGGCTGAATTTTTCACACGGAAAAGCTGAAGATCACCAAAAAGTAATTGATATCATTCGTGAAATTAATAAGAAGTATAAAACCAATGTTGGCATTTTAGCTGATTTACAGGGGCCAAAAATCCGGATTGGTTTAGTGCAGGATGGTGGCATTAATCTTATAAATGGTAATAAAATAGAAATTACCACTAAAGAATTGGTGGGCGATGATAAGCAGATCTACATTACTTACCAGAGTTTTCCGAGTGATGTAAGGGCAGGTGAAATCATTTTATTAGACGACGGAAAAATTCAAATGCGGGTTTTAGAAACTAATAATATAGATACCGTTACCTGTGAAGTGATGTACGGCGGTATTTTAACATCCCGTAAAGGAGTAAATTTACCCAATACAAAAGTTTCTATTCCCAGTTTAACTGAAGAAGATTTGGCCAACCTGGAATTTGCATTAAAAAATGATGTGGAGTGGATTGGTTTATCATTCGTCCGGTCGGTTGATGATATTATTGATTTAAAGCGGATCATTACACGGAGTGGAAATACTGCCCGCGTAATTGCAAAGATTGAAAAACCGGAGGCCATTGAAAATATTGATGAA
>JBASZP010000202.1:0-1705 GCA_049660965.1 Daejeonella sp.
CTCTCGTGGTTCGATATTCTGAATTTTCAAAAATCAACTTTCCAGGAAATATCGAAGCAATGATATTTCTTTTGATTTCAAGGGGTGCTTTAGCATAGTTACTATCCAGTCTTTAGAAAGTTGCAGCACATACTTACATACTCTGAATAATCGTGTCTGCCACTGGAAAGCTCAAGCTTCTGGTTCACCAAATCACGATTCTCCTTTTCAAACTTCGATTTTATCTGGTTTTATTCTTTTGAGGTTATCTCGGCATCGAGCATTAATGACTGCGAATTAGAAATGCAATTTTTATTCCTATCTATTATCTCATCAAGCTTCTTTATCACATTGATACTTGTCTTTCCTAAGTTCTTGAACGTGTTTTTTAAAATGGTTTCGTAAAGATTTATAACGCCATCCTTCGGTTTGATGTGTGTTAAGAAGTACTGAAATGACTCGTTTGCAACAGATGCTTTAAATCTTTCCTCACAATCTTTTTGGCAATGGTAGTAATAGTATTTACCGCCATTACCCTTTGACGCGCTCGCGGTCATAGCTCCACCACATAAGCGGCATTGTAGAAATCCTCTAAGGGGAAATTCTTCACGTGTTGTGTGTTCGAACTTTGCTTTTTATAAAACTCATGTCGATTAAGAATATATCTAAGGGAGAGCTGCGACAATTGAATTTCAAAGACAAATTCTTAATCATTATAGATACAATAAACATCCGGCCTTCGTTTTTCATCACCTCTCATTAAAATTTACTATCAATAATGATACTTGATACATCCACACCAGGTACCTTGGATAAACGGTCACCTATCTTCTTTTTTAACTCCTTATGACGAAGGTTTTCCTTGGTTCTTAGAATTTGACTAAACTCTTCAAGTTCCGCTAGGGATAGACCTCCATCCTTAAGCACACAGTGTTCTGCATGCATTTGGTGTCTAAAATGAAGACGGTTATACTTACTATTAGATACAATTAACTTTTGATCACATTCACAACAGCATAACTCAATTTCATCAAGATGAAATTGACGTCTAATTACAAACGCTTCTTTGGGATTTCTAAAAATCTCATCAGTTTCTACAATCTCACCCTGAAATCCTATCAAAAGCGATCTTTATAGACCGTTCATAAGCTGCCATGACTACAAGTTATTACGAGTTATCCGACATTTTGCGTCAAAACTCCAGCTATCCTGCTTTTGAAAGTGAAGGGAGAGAGCCTATTAAGCCATGTTCAAGGCGCACTGAACCTTGTGAAACATCGTTTTGATTAGAAGACATATATTTCTTCTTATATGTCTCCCTAAAATGCGCGTCTCCACAAATACACTTACCCAATGCATGCTTTTGATAAGTTTCTGACAAGTAATTGTTCAGCGGTCGCATGAGGTTGAATCGCGTTACCGTGGGCTGGTCTCTCACTAAGTTATTACAATCAATTACAACCTCAGCGGCCAGCATGATACCGGCCAGTGCAGATTCAAATGCAGACGGTACCTGAAGTGAAGCATTATTGCCTTCTGTATCTTTCGCAAGGTTCATCAATACTCCCCCACACACCACTTCTGAATGAAAAACATTTAGATTACTTCCGACATATTTCATTAATTCAGAAGCCTGGATGTTCTTCGCTGCTGCAATCAATCCAATCAGATGTGCATCAACAGGCTTGTCTTGCGCAAGGTACCCTCTTACGATCAGTTCATTTTG
>JBASZP010000203.1:0-8734 GCA_049660965.1 Daejeonella sp.
TACTCAATACTCAATACCCAATACTCAATACTCTTAAGGGTATGGCCTACATTGGTAAACGCCCAACCCTAAACGGCATGAGCCGGAATATAGAAGTGCATATTTTTGATTTTAACCAGGATATATATGGCCAAACTATTCGTATAAATTTTCTGAAATACATCCGCGGGGATAAGAAACTGGATTCATTGGATGAACTTAAACTTCAGTTAGCGGAAGATGAAAAGATTGTGCGGAAAATCGTATAGGTACGAGCCACAGGCTCGCACCAGCAAGGGAGCCACAGGCCCGCACCAGCAAGGGTTTATAAAAGATCAGGGTGCAGCAGGAACAGGGTCATCTGAACCTTTCACGCAACGGACAGAAAAGCCTTCTCCTTTAGGGTATTGAGCAAATGTTAGCTTACCTGTAGCATCGTCAAGATAAACCATATTTGCATTACCGATGGCAGCATCAGATGCCCACCAAAAGCCTTTTGTTTTAAGCAAACTAAATGCTCCGTCAAGTGCCCCACTATGACCACCGCCCAGGGCGGCAAAGCCGCTGCTGTTACTGCCATTATCGGTATTCCAATGAGCTGTCCCTCCTTCTTTTAATGCGGGTCCAGCTTTATCAGGGCCTTCTAAGAAATTACTTAATATAGTCCAATCTTGTGCAGTAGGAACATGCCAGCCTGTAGGGGCCAGCTTCTTTTTCACGTCATCAGCTCCGCTATTTACCGCATGCCAGTTATATAACAGCCCGTATTCCTCAGCAGCATTGGGATACTTGCACCAGGCTCCATTACTAGCACCTGACCATAAACCAGCAGCCAGCGGTTTCTCATCCTGGTTTATATATGTTCCACCGCGGTATTGGGTGGTGCGCAGGTTTTCTACCATCCAGGTTTGGGTACCTATTTTAATGGTATTATAAGTAACACCATGATATTTAAGGGTATTACTGGGTGTGCTTTTTTTATCCTTTTTGCAGGAAACTATTATGAATATGCTTAATGCTGCGCCAAAGATTAAAACTGTTTTAAGCAGGCGGATGGGGGATTGTTTTCTTTTCATAGTGTTTATAGTATAAAATGTAAATTTAAAATGAACCCGCAGCAGGTATTGCACGGGTTATGGTTTTGTTTATAAAAATGTTATTTATCCTCCACATCCTTAATGCAGCGGACAGAGAAACCAGCAGTTTGGTTACCATTAGAGCTTCCTAAAGTACTTTTATCAAATGAAAGTACACGGAAAGGAGGGCTAAGAAATTCATCAGTAGAATAAGCCCACCAATATCCCTCTAAGTTAAAACTGGCAAATGAGGAGGCCTTACGAAAGCCTCCAGGAAGGCCTGTAAAGCGACTGATGTTATTACCACCCTTAACATTAGCTCCCGGATATTTCCAGTGATCAAAGTCCTCTTCTTTCATTTTGTTGCCCGCCTCTGCAGCATCGCCACCTAAGTAGGCATATAGCTCATTCCACTCTGCTCCAGTAGGTATATGCCAGCCTTCAGGCGCCAGGCTTTTATTCGGGTTATTGCTATTTGCAACAGGATTATTTAGCGCATGCCAGTTATACAATAATCCGTAAACTTTTTCATCAGCTTGGGGATTCTTGCACCAGGCCCCTTTAGGGGGATTAGCGTTTCCTGCGCTTTGCCAGTCAGCATCATCAGTTCCGTTAAAAATCTCCGATCCATCCCGGTAATGTTTCGTCCGCAGGTTTTCGGCCATCCATATCTGGTTACCAATTTTTACGGTTTTGTATACATTACCATCTTTATCTGTTACAGGGGCCGGCGGGGTGGAGGTTTTAGTGGTTTTATCCTTTTTACAGGAAATGGTCATCAGCATAAGTAATGCTGCGCTAAGCGTTAAAACTGTTTTAACTGTATAGGGAAGAACTGGTTTTCTTTTCATAAGTTTTTTCGGGGGTAAAATTAATCATTTTGTTTATAGTATTAGCAGGTGTCTCTCACAAAGAAACGCTGCAAAAAATAAAGTTAATATATATTTTCTTTTATTTTAGGCTAAATCGATTTTTTTGAATTATACATTATTTTTTAACAGGCTTGCAGCTTTCCACTCTGGTTTAAGTCTTCCGAAGGATGGACTTAAATTAAAAAAGAGGACTCTGTCCGGCATAATGAGCAGGAAAAGTATCATTAGACGAAGAAGCAATAAAAAAAGAGTTCAGGATAGAAAGGTTTTTGCAACACTAAGATGGCGGACAGAGTCCTGGTTTTTAAAAGCGGATTTAAGTGATCCTGCGGAACACCTTAAACCAAATGAGTTATCATGGCATTGCCGACGATTGCAATAGGGCAAATCTTTGTCCGCATGGCATTGCCGACGATGGAAGTGTGGCAAATATTTATCCGCATAGCATTGCCGACGATGGAAGTGCAGCAAATACTTATCCGAATGGCATTGCCGACGATGGAAGTGCAGTAAATACTCATCCGAATGGCATTGCCGACGATGGAAGTGCAGCAAATACTTATCCGCATGGTATTGCCGACGATGGAAGTGCAGCAAATACTTATCCGCATGGCATTGCCGACGATGGAAGTGCAGCAAATACTTATTCGCATGGCATTGCCGACGATGGAGGTATGGCAAAACTTGGTTAGCATGGCATTGCATTCGATTGCAATAGGGCAAAACTTAGTTAGCATGGCATTGCATCCGATTGCAACAGGGTAAAACTTGGTTAGCATGGCATTACATCCGATTGCAATAGGGCAAAACTTGGTTAACATGGCATTGCATCCGATTGCAATATGGCAAAACTTGGTTAGCATGGCATTGCATCCGATTGTAATAGGGTAAATATTAATTGAAACCTGATGCTTAACCACCCCCTGCCCCCGCCAGCGGGGGACATTGTCTTGTCCTCCGCTGGGGACAATAATGGCGGGGAAACAACTTATTTTAAAACTACAAGGCCGCTTGCCTGAAAGGCCAGCTGGATTTTAGGGGTAGTAATCTTAGCTATTTCGGCATCGGTTTTACCGGCCTCTTGGGCATAATGCTGCTGGTCTTCGACAGAGGTGGTATCGGAATAGGCAAAACCATCCAGTATAACTTCTTTCCCTTTTATTGTTTTTGGAACAAAAAGATTATAATCTTTAAAGGTAATGCGCATATTTTCGCCATTGCTTAGTTTCATGATCATCCAGCAGCTTTTGTCTGTAAAAACTTCGTTAATTCTGCCTTTCACTTTCATATTCATTTTAGATTCGTTTTTCATGGCTGTAGGTATAGCCGCCAGGTCAATTACATTATCATTTTTAACAGAATCGCCATAGACTGCGGTTCCTTTAATATTTTCCACTGCCTTAAGTTCTGTTTTTGGCTTGGTGGTGCAGGACGCCAGGAAAGCTATCGCTACCAGCAGGAGTAGTTTTATTTTCATAATCATTTTAGTTTAGTGGGTTTACAAATGTGCGAAAAAATATGGCTTATCAATAGTCTATGCTCCGCATGTATATGCTGTTATTTATATGTATACTTGCTTTCTATCTGCTTTAATAGCTTTATATTTATTCAGAACTTAATTATTAATTACAAATGATCCATCATATTATAAAAAGATTAGTAACCCTTACTCTGCTATTAGCTATAACATTGCCTTTATATTCTCAGAATGCCAGGGCCGACAAGGGTTTTTTAGATTTATGTAAAAAAATTACGAAGGCTTTTGCCGCACAGGATGTAAAAACAATTAATACTTATATTCATCCTAAAAAAGGGCTATACATTTTTTATTCGCCCGGCGCTCAAACTTCTTATTTGAAAATTAGCAGTTTACCCCTTGATTGTTTTAAGAATGAAACTTTTGCGTTATTGGTAAACATCAAAAAGGAATATCATACTATTAGCGGTCAAATTCCTTATGATGTTATTACTCCTGATAAAATTAATTCATTAAAATATGGGATAACAAAATTTGATTGTGATTCATACTGGAGTCCATACGGAGCTTTTGTTGATACCACAACCAAAGTTACTATCCTTTCAGAAGTAATTAAATTCAGAATTAAGGACTATGAGGATCATCCTTCTTCTTATAATGTTCCCCGGAAAGAGCTACAAGCACGGATAGAGACAGATAAAAAAGAGCTTATAAAAGCAAGGGGGGTTGAAAAGAAAAGCCGGAGAGTTGTTTTCAGCAGTAAAGACGGCAATGATTTTATATTTTATATGACTTTGATTGGAAACAAATGGTATTTAAGTATGATAGATTTTAGCAACTCTTGTGATGCCTAATGCCTTAACCTGACTTATAGTTTTAGTTATCCAAATAGTGCATGGAATACTTCTTCTACCCTGGCTACTGTTTTAATTTCAATGGTATAGCGTTTGGTATCTAAGCCTTTGCTGTTGTATTTGGATATAAATATCTGTTCAAAGCCCAGTTTTTCTGCTTCGGCAATGCGCTGTTCTATGCGGTTAACGGCCCTTATCTCCCCGGACAGGCCAACTTCGGCGGCAAAACAAATTTTGGTTCCGACAGGCATATCTTCATGCGATGATATCATGGCTACCACTACAGCCAGGTCAATGGCGGGATCTTCTACGCGTAAGCCTCCGGCAATGTTTAAGAACACATCTTTGGCGCTGAGTGCAAAACCGCATCTTTTTTCCAGAACGGCCAGCAGCATGTTCATGCGTTTGGTATCAAAACCGGTGGCGGAGCGTTGCGGGGTGCCGTACGCGGAAACGCTGACCAGGGCCTGTATTTCTATAAGCATGGGCCGCAAACCTTCCAGCATGGCCGAAATGGTAATACCGCTTAGGGGTTCATCACGCTGTGAAAGCAGGATTTCTGATGGATTTGATACTTCGCGTAAGCCGCTTCCCTGCATTTCATAAATGCCTAATTCTGATGCGGAGCCAAAGCGGTTTTTTACTGCCCTTAAAATACGGTATACATGATGGCGGTCGCCTTCAAACTGCAATACGGTATCTACCATGTGTTCTAATATCTTTGGGCCGGCAATCATCCCGTCTTTTGTAATATGCCCGATCAGGAAAACGGGTGTCCCGCTTTCTTTCGCGAAGCGAAGCAGTTCCGCGGTACATTCACGCACTTGCGAAACACTGCCGGGGGTGGATTCTATATGGGCGGAATAGAGTGTCTGAATGGAATCAACCACCACCAGGTCTGGTTGTAAGGCTTCTATTTGTTTAAATATGTTTTGTGTGGATGTCTCGGTCAAAATAAAAACCTCAGCCCCCCTTTGTCCCCCCGAAGGGGGGAGAATACTAATCTTGTCCCCACTTCCGGGAGGTTCGATGGGGCTTGGGCTGCTTAAACGTTCTGCCCGCATTTTTATTTGCTGCTCGCTTTCTTCGCCTGATATATACAGCACTTTGAGGCCGGGGAGGTTAAGGGCTATCTGGAGCATTAAGGTAGATTTTCCAATGCCTGGTTCTCCGCCAATAAGTACAATGGAGCCGCCAACTATTCCGCCGCCTAATACCCTGTTTAGCTCTTTATCGGGAGTAATGAGCCGGTTTTCTTCTGTAAATACAATTTCATGAATGGCCGATGGTTTATTGGATCGCTGGGTAGTGGTAGAGGTTGCTTTCCAATCGGGGATGGAGTGATTGGTTTTTTCAATTATTTCTTCAACAAAGGTATTCCACTGGTTGCATGAAGGGCATTTACCCAACCATTTAGGTGTTTCAAAACCGCAACTCTGGCAGAAATATGAAGATTTAGTTTTCAATTTGTCAATTCGGTAATTTGTTAATTTGAAAATGTGTTAATGTGTTAATTTGAAAATTTGAAAATGTGCTGATTTGTTAATGGAATAATAGGTTAGTTTGCTAATGAAGTTTTGATTATACAACATTATATATAAATTGGCTTATTTTCAAATTATCGAATTGACTAATTCTCAAATTGAAGCAATTAGCACATTAAATTTTAATCTCTTCTTCTTTTAAATTGAGAAACCTGAATTCTGTTAAATAATAGGATGGGATCGCTTTTACTTTTATCCATTTACCAAAATTAAAAAACCATTTCCATTGTAAAGAAACTAATCCCTTTTTGATGTATGCCTCAATGTAAGGGTGTACACAAAGGGTAATGTTCTTTTCGTTTTGTTCTTTTAAAATATAATTCAGGTTGTTCTCAATATCATCCATTAAAATAATACTGGCCTTAATTTCACCTGTTCCGTCGCAGGCGGGACATTTTTCATTGGTCACAATATTCATTTCGGGCCTTACCCGCTGGCGGGTAATTTGAACCAGTCCGAATTTGCTTGGGGGTAAAATAGTATGTTTTGCACGGTCTAAAAGCATTTGGTCTCTTAAATAATCAAACAACTCTTTGCGGCTTTGAGGCTTGTGCAGGTCTATAAAGTCAACTACCACAATACCGCCCATATCGCGTAAGCGTAACTGGCGGGCAATTTCTTTGGCGGCTTCCATATTTACCAGCAAAGCATTTTGTTCCTGGTTTTCGGGGCTTGCTGTACGGTTACCACTGTTTACATCAATAACATGAAGGGCTTCTGTGTGTTCAACAACGAGATAGGCTCCGCCAGGCAGGTTTACTGTCCGGCCAAATGCTCCCTTAATCTGCTTTTCAATTCCGAAATTTTCAAAAATAGGTTCCTTGCCTTTATAGAGTTTTACAATTTTCTCCATTTCGGGAGAGATCTCATGTACGTATGATCTTACTTCTTCATATAAAGCGGGGTCGCCAATGTGGATATTTGTAAAATCTGTACTTAAAATATCGCGTAAAATGGTGGATGTTCTTCCCATCTCACCGAATATTTTTTTAGATGGTTCTGTGATTGGTAAACGTTTAGTGAAACTTTCCCATTTATCAATTAGGTCGAGAATATCTTTTTGGAGTTCTGTAACGCCTTTACCTTCCGAAACTGTACGGATAATAATACCGAAATTTTTAGGTTTAATGCTCTCTACGATCTTCCTGAGGCGATTGCGTTCTGTATTACTTTTAATTTTTTTCGAAATAGAAATTACATCCGAAAAGGGAACCAAAACCGCGAAACGCCCCGCAAGAGAAAGGTCTGAACTTAATCGCGGACCTTTGGTTGAGATAGGTTCTTTCGCAATCTGAACCGGCAATAGCATATTGCGGTTCAGTATCTCAGAAATTTTGCCGGATTTGTTAATATCCTGTTCCGGCTTAAAACTATTCAGCAGTTTATCTTTATAACTGCCATTCTTTACAATCTTGGTCAGCTTTATTAGCGACTGTACCTGTGGTCCCAGGTCAAGATAATGCAAAAAAGCATCTTTTTCGTAACCAACATCAACAAAAGCAGCGTTTAAACCAGGCATAATCTTTTTGATTTTACCCAGATAAATATCGCCAACAGCATAATTGTTATTGACTTGCTCTTTATTTAATTCTACGAGTTGCTTATCTTGCAGTAAAGCAATAGTAACCCCGCCAGGGGATGAATTGATAATTAATTCCTTTACCAAAAGCTACTGTTTAAAGCGCTGATTGAAAAACCAGCAATGTGTGTTAATATAAGGACTATATCAAAAAAGAACGAAAAACAGCAAACCTCCAACGCTTTTTACATGCGGGAGGTTTACTATTTAGTCTAAAGTCTTAAAGTAATCGGTCTAAAATCAATAAAATGTATAGACTAATAACTACAGACTATGAACTATTTTTTCTTATGTCTGTTTTTTCTTAAACGTTTTTTACGTTTATGAGTTGCCATTTTATGTCTTTTTCTTTTTTTACCGCTTGGCATAATTCTAGTTGTTTAAATGTTTTATAATCAATTATCTTTTTAATTCTTTCACTTTTTTATCTACAAATTTCCCTAAACTTGGGTCTGCAGCTAATTCTTTACTTTTTAAGTAAGCTATAATGGCTTCTTCTTTATTTCCCAAATTCTCATGTGACGATGCCAGATAGAACCAAGCTTCAGGATCTTGGTTTTGCGAAATTACTGTTTTAAAACGACTTATAGCTTTTTCATATTGTCCGGATTTCATGGAGAATAATCCCAGGCTCATATTAGCTTTTACATTATTGGGATTTTCTTTAACTACTGCCAGTAATAACTGAATACCCTGCATAGGATTTGACGTTCCATTTACATAGGCAACACCCAGTCCTATTTTTGCATCTAAACTATTTGCTTCTAAGTCCAGGGCTTTTTGATAGGCATTTATTGCTTTTTCAATTAAAGCTGGTTGCGTTAAACTATCCTGAGCATTTTTATAGGCTTCTGTAAATCTATCCCCTGCCTTTAACCAGTTTTGATAGTTTTGTTCGGCCTCTGCAATTAATTCATAATAAAAAGCTGCAGGTATCGGAGCGTTTACATCATCCCATTTTTGGGCTAATTGTTTTTGTATTCCGAGCTTTTCGCTTTGAGAAGCTGTTTTTAAATTATTTTCCAGATCAGCTATTTGCTGAACGAGATTGGCGTTTAAAGTTTCTTTTGCTATAGCTGATACTTCGTCTAAAGTAAGAACTGGTGTTGAAGTTTGAGTTGTTGTACCAGTACTATTTATACCTCTCTGGTCTTTAGGTTTAACCAATCCTTTAATACTCATAGAAAGCAATATACCCATCAGTATTACTACTAAACCGATAACTATAAATTGCTTTGTATTGAACATAAATATCAGAATTACTATTCAGATTTTTTCTTATTATTACTTTTAACTTTTTCAATAAAAACCTTGGCAGGTTTAAAACTTGGCACAAAATGTTCAGGTATTATA
>JBASZP010000204.1:0-2414 GCA_049660965.1 Daejeonella sp.
TTTATAAGTGTTTTTATTTAAATGGTAAAGTATTAAGTTAAGTTAATAGCCTCTGATAAATATTTTGATAATTCTTTAATGAACTATTTTGTTTTATGAATTTTAGAGATTAATTCCTGTTATAAAATTCAATACCTACGCGGTCTATATGTTCTAGTAAGCCAGTATCTTTAATATGGGAAAGAACTGAGAGATCAAACATATAAGGCAGCAATAAATCATCAAGCATCAAACTTACCCGGTTCATTGTTGAAAGGTTTAGGTTCTCTCCTTTTAAACTAAGGTCAATATCAGAACCGGGCTTGTAATTTCCTTTTGCCCTGGAACCATACAAAATAACCTTTTGCACCTGCGGAAAGGCGGCAAATACAGATTGTATTTTTTTAATTACCTTGTCTTCTAAGCCATACTTCATTAGTTGTCATTTAAATAATCCTTTTTGCCCTTTGATCATCTTCTCCATAGTTTTGTGAAGTTCTGTAAACAAGTTGAAATAAGTATTTAAAACAGCATCTGCAATCTCACTGGCAGTATCTTCATTATAAGTATGTGATGTTTTTATTCTGCTATTAATCATTTCCATCCAGTTTTCCCCGTCTTTAATCAATCCCCTGTTAAAAGCCAAACGAAAAGCATCGCGACTTCCCTGAATTTCCGTTATCCCCTGGTATTCATAATAATCTTTTATTAAATTCCATGAAAGCTCAAAGTTATATTCAAAAGCCTGTATTAAGCCCTGCTCTTCCAGTTCATTCAGATTTCCTTTATCAATAAACCTTTGTAATTGCGAGAGCGCTTTTGAAAAGTTATTAAAACGCTGTTTCCATCTGATGTCATTATTATCCATTTTAGTGATATTTAAATTGACTGCCCATAACTCTTTAATCCTGGTTTTTTCTAATTATGTGCAATTTCATTCCTTCTCTCATTCATTCATTAATATATTACTAATAAAAGCTATCCCTGATCTTTTTAAGTTCATCATCTGTATATTTTGTAATAGTTTTTTTATCTAAATGGTAAAAGATTAAATTTAACGAATCGCCTGCTAAATATGAGGATAAATATCGGGATGTTTCCAGTAACTTTTCCGCGGATACTTCTTCATATCGTACCAGGTCAGCTTTTCTCAGGCCATAATCCTCCATATCAGCAATGGCTTCATATTCATTATTCCCTTTAGCCTTAAATAAAGCCTTTGTACGTAAAATACCCGGATTTAAACTTTTAGATATTCCGGCGTATTCTTTATTTCTGAAAACAACACACCAGCTGAACAATGGTAAAGCCACATCCATGGGCAGGGGATAAGCGCTTAAATTCTCCCCGGTATATTTCTTTAATTCGCTTATTTCTAAAATAGAATTCTGACTGCCATATTTTCGTAAATTACCCATATTATAACACATGAGTAAAACCTTGTCAGCAGGCGGAATGCCGCTGCTTTTAAGATTTTTAAGTTTGTGAAGGCGCAGGGTTACAGAAAGTATTTTGCCTTTCATACCCGCCTGTAGACGCAACTGCTTCAATAAATAAAAATACTTGTCGCGTGTTGTTGCCATCCAGTCGCAATCCAGCTGTACCTCCCGGAAAATTCTGCTGCCCGACCGTTTGACCTTTTCGGTAACAAAGTGGGCCATCTGTGCTGAAAGGGTTTTTAACTCCGTTTCCGTTACCTGTTTCAAAACATCATTGACCAGGTAAACCACAGGCACTATTTCTGTCGAAGCAGGAAGAGGTTCTTTAAATTCAATGGGCGAAATGGGTACAGGCCTTGTCCCGCTTTCGTCCATAGCCACATCCATTATTCGCATATATAGTTTTTGCGACTGCATTTTACTGAAATACTCCTGTTCTGTTTGGTCTGTCCGGTAAACCGTTTTCCAGTAATAAAAAGAAGTACTGACCTTTCTGTCGGGCTTACAGCCCCAAAGCAATAGGATTAAGGTAAACAGCAGATATCTTTTCATTGAGCAAAAGTATTTATTTTAAACAGATACTATTAAATGTCCTGTTATATTAATTTTGATGAGGGCGCCTGTTATTTTATTTAACAAGCTACCTGAGCCTTAGCGTGATTTAGTAACTGTAAGCATAAGTAACATTTACCCAACCAGTTTCCATTGGAAGAAAACAAATTCTGTTCAGCAGGGAAATAGTTTACTGTTTTACTGAACCAGTTTCCTTCTACAGGTGAACTAATTTCCTGCATTAGAGAAGCAGTTCTCAACTTTACTAAACAAGTTTACCGGGAGAGCTAAACTAATTCCCTGCATGAGAGAACTTTTTCCCTGGTTTACTAAACTAATTTAGCAGTAGCAGTAAACCGGTTCCCTGGCACACAAAATTGATTACCCGGAAGAGTAAACCACTTAGGTTTGGAAGGGCAGGGCAACGCTTGATGAGGGAACAGG